>JBDTPD010000472.1:0-4137 GCA_039932855.1 Chitinophagaceae bacterium
TGTTTTGAAACACAAGCTAACACAATTGCTTAGCTGCACTTCGCCTTTGCACGGCGTAAAAGAGGCCCAGAGGTTCCCAGAGCCTCTGCGCAACTCTGGGCTTCTTTGTGAAACTCTGCGTCAAAAATCAAATAAGGCTAAAGGCAGTTCAAACATAATCTTACGCTGTTGTTGGTGTTCTGAAAGATGTGATTTCAATTATAGTTCTCTCACACCAACAACCGATGAATAAGCTATTTCGGGTAAATGCTGAGATTCGTGTTGTTGGTGTGGGTCGTCTGAGTTGGGAGCCTTGATATTAAAACACCAACAACGGCGTAAAACTATTAAGAATCACCATTACACCTTTAAACTTTTAAACCCTTAAACCAGCAATATGTCAGCCATAACAATTGATCTCAACTCCGATACCTTGACTTTAATTATTTTTTTGTGCAATGAGTTTAAACTGCAAAACGAAGTCGTCATAAATAAGCGTATCACCAAGGTTCTGAAGAAATTTACCAGAACCATAGCGAATATTATATAAGGTTCTGTCAATGACAATTTCCCCAAGTGAATGGAGGAAATCAGTAAATATTTCTAATGAAGCAATAAAACTTACAGGATGTGAAATGTCTTTGATAGTCAGCATTCCATGAACTTTCATTTTGCTGTCCTGTATTTTTTCAGAACCCGAAATAACCAGTTTTGCAATATTGAATTTGTAAACTGAAAAAAAATCATCATTTTTCAAATGTGCTAAAAAATCATCGTTGGTTTTTTTGTCATTAATATCAGTGATGACGATTGAGGTCATATCAATTTGGATTTCCCCGCTACGGATAAGATTGTCTGTTATTTCAATAAAGCCATTTGCAACATTAATAGTTCCGGTGTGCAAGCCTAGCACTTTTTTTCCAGTCCAGTTTACGGTACTGCTCGATTGTTGAATTTGAAATTTTGCCATACTTTTTATTTAAAAATGATGGCACAAAAGTCTATCGAATGTAAATAAGTAAAAAGGATATACCGCACAACTTTAGTGTGAGGTACATCACATCATTTTGAAGAAGAATTGAAGCGGCTCAATGTTTCTCTTGTTACGCCAAGATAAGAAGCAATCAATTTTTTTGGTACTTTTTGAAAAAGTTCAGGATATTGTTCCAATAGCTTTTCGTATCGTTCCCTTGTATTGTTGCACAATAATGAAAGTATACGTTGTTGTAATGCAACATTTCTTTTATTGGTTTTTTTACGAAAAAAATGCTCCATTTTGTGCATCTCTGCACATAGTTTTTCCCTGTTGGCATAAGAGAGACAAAGCAGTTTAGTATCTTCTATACAGTCAATATTTACTGTGGCTGCTGTTTGATCGTAATATGCCTGATAATCTGTAATCCACCAATTCTGCATTCCAAATTGTATAATATGTTCCTTCCCATTTTTGTCGGAATGATATGATTTCAGACAACCACTCAAAATAAAAAAATCGTTTCCAACTGATTGCCCTTCCTGGATTACAAATTGATGTTTTTTGAATTGTTTCGCAACAAAATGAGAGAAAACATAGTCAAATTCTGTATCAGTGATTTGAATTATTTTTTCTATTTGTTGTCTTAAAATCTGACTCATTAACTCATTTATTTGTCTGCCAAAACTTGCTGTGTAAGTTCGGTACGCTAGCTATTAACTAATAAATATACGCAACCTGATAATTAAAATGCGACAATCAGTCTTTTACGCCGTGGCCGGTGTTTCTCTTCTACAGGACACGATTATGATTCAATCCCTAAGTGCGCGGAAATCTGTACGACATTGCTGTAAAGGATCCGGTTATCGGACAATTCTTTTGAAACCACCCGGTAGCTGGACTGGCCCGCCCTGGGATTATCGACCAATTATGCCAATACTACCCTGGCACCTGCATACTCCAGCAATGAAGCCCCCCGCCGTTATGATTCGTTTCAACCGTATTTATCTGATAGATTTTTCTGTCAGGGAAAAGTTGCTGTAATATTTGTTTTGCCTTTTCATCTTTTACTTTTGATGATTCCGCCTTTCCCTCTGTCCAGTATTTTGATTCAAAGACTGTTTTGTTAGTTATTAAAAAATTTAAGTAACTACTTGAAGGAACAAAGTGAACTGTATCACCAATTGAAAATTTTCTTTGCTCTGCAATAATTCTCCTTGACAGAAAACTTATTTCCTCATTCGTGCTGACAGTATCTAGTGCAAAAGTCATGTAATCGTTATCTGGAACCGGCATCTTAATAATCGTGAATGGTTTGCCATCCTGGTCGGTAGCATTTTTAAGGATTTCATAATTTACTTTCATCCGTTCCAATGTAACTTTTTTAACCGGATCATTCGCCGCCTCTGCTGAATCTGGAAATGAAATTAAAATGGTAGAATCATTTACAAAGCGACAAAATTCGTCGAGATGCCCCTTCACGCCAATACCAAAATAGTTTCCTGCTATAATTGTTCCCCATCCGAAAGGGTCTTCAGCCGCACCTTCTTTTAACCAGATTATTTTCTTTGCATTTAACACCTTTCCAAGTTCCATTTCCTGTTGTTCCTTAGTAATAGTAGGATTGCGTTGCATGTTCACTGACTCTACCTGTAAAATGGTTCCTTTGCCGTTTGTTTCTATTGCACCTCCTTCGTTAACCATAGAAGAAGAAATTACAGCATAGGGAAATTCTTTAAGATGTATCGCGGTGTATGCCTCTCTCTTTTTTTTATCCTTCTCCATATAGTCTTTAAACTCTTCCTCAAAATACCATCCATAAGAATTCCATGCAAAATTTACCACCTGCATTTCCCCATTCTTATTTTTCATAAATATTATTCCATCACGTTGAGCATAACTAAAATCAACCGGAGAATTCATGAAAATAATGCTATCCATGTTGGCTCCTGCATCTGAAAGTTTTTTTGTAAAAGTTGATTTTAATGAATCAGCTACAATCGTGTAAACTTTTGTTTCTTTACTTAGCTGTGTTGCCATTTCAAAAGCTGCCGCATCGTCAAGTCCACCTACAATAACTCCCCTTTGGTATTCCCATTCAGCAGGAAGATAAAATTCCGATTTGCTTTTTTGCTTGCATGAGCAGATTGTGACAATGATTGTTAAGTAAGATAATAGGTTATGTATTTTCATACTTGTTGTGCTTATTATAACTGTTTGATGTCAGCACTGTCAGTCAATCGCAGTGTTAAGGTTGCCGGTAACTCATAAATATACGCAACCCTGTAATTAAAATGCGGCAATCTGTCTTTGAGATTATAGTGATGCAACCAGAATTACAGGTAAAACGCGATCCCGTGTTGTGATGAGTATGCAATAGTAAAATATTCAGGTTTTCTCAGCATTTTTTGATGCTTGTTGGGGCAGGACCTCTCCAATAATAACGAAAACGCCTGGGCACTATTGGTTTATATCAATCACTGATGAAAGGGAAGAAGAAAGCGGGAGCGGCGGGTGTTTATGTGCGGTCTAAAAAAGCGTTTTTTTTGCGTAGGGATATTCAATTGAAAGCGGTCGTGCTTTGATGACCGTCGCTCAGATGACCGGAATAGATGTTTAAGATTGCTATCCTTCAATCTCCGGCATTTCTTAAATTTAATATCGTAATTTTTCAGTATTGATACAACCATTACGATATATAATTGTCGATGATGAAGAGATCAGCCGGGCGCTTATTGACACGTATGCATCCGCTTTTCCCTTTTTTCAACGTATCGCTGTTTGTGAACATGCATTAGAAGCCATTGAAATATTAAGCGGTGCAAAGGCAGATGTCGTTTTTGCAGACATTGAAATGCCGGGCATCAGTGGCATTGACCTCGTCAAATCGATTGGCGAACGCGTAGCAGCACCTGTATTCATTACTTCCCATCCTGAATTCGCTATCGAAGGGTTTGAAATGAATGTGTTTGATTATTTATTAAAACCCGTCAGCGAAGAACGCTTTGAAAAATGCGCGTTACGATTGAAAGATTTTTTTCAATTACGCCAACAGGCTTTCGCTTTCAGCAGGGAACAGGAATCAGATTTTATAATTATCAGGCAAGGGCACGATAAACAGAAATTATTGCTGCAGGATATTCTTTACTTCGAAGCGATGAAAGACTATACCAAAATAGTAACGC
>JBDTPD010000473.1:0-4136 GCA_039932855.1 Chitinophagaceae bacterium
GCCTATGCTGATTTTAGTGAATCAGATATAACAGGACTAACATTTTTATCTTCACAGACGTCCATCGGCTCTGATTGGAGAACAACTCAACCTGCAGCTGCAAAAGAAACCCAATATTATATTATAAAAGATGGCAACAACAACTACTACAAATTGAAATTTACAGGAATAATAAATAATGGTAGTCGCGGGTATCCATCAATAGCATACGATCTTATTAAAAGAGGGTGATATTCAAGAATTCGATTTTCTAAACGAAAGCATAATATCGTAAATATTAAAATTTTAAAAAACCGCCTGCGAGGCGGTTTTTTAATTTAGCAAGAAACTCTTTTCCCCTTCGCGTAACCCTAATTTACCGATACCGTAAGCCTTCCTCATTCGTTTGTCGTTGTTTTGTCTCCAAATTGTAAAACGATATGAAGAGAATAGTTGGATCAATAGCTGCGATTATACTGGCAGCAACTTTACAGGCGCAGACGGCAAAGGCAAAACCTGTGGCAGCTCCTGATAAACAAGACGTCGACAAACTATGTGGTTGTTTTGATGTAGAATTTAAATACGCTGAAACTTTTTCTCCTGATAAGAATTATAAATTTCATGACAGGGATGAAATAAGCGGAGGTACAGAATACATTTTTGCAGTAGAATCAACTGACAAGCGCATCGTAATGCAGCACCTGTTAGTGATCTCCGATGATATGATCATTAAGCACTGGCGCGAAAACTGGACCTACGAAGATTCAACGATCTGGAAATACCAGGGCGATAAAGTATGGACAAAGCAATCCCTTACTCCTGCTCAGTCAAAAGGTAAATGGTTCCAATCAGTATGGGAAGTAAGTGATGCTCCACGTTACCAGGGTGGTAGTGAGTGGATCACTACAGATAATAAAACTTCCTGGGAAAATACGGCAGATGCTCCACTGCCACGCAGAGAATATTCAGTAAGGAATGATTATAATATTCTTAAAAGGAATAACCGCATTATACTCACAGCAGATGGCTGGATCCACGAGCAGAATAACCAAAAGATCATCCGCAAAGATGGCACAGATAAATTACTCACAGAAGAAAGAGGTCTAAATACTTATAAAAGAATTGATGACAGCAAGTGTGTCGCTGCAAAAGCATATTGGGAAAAAAATAAAACTTACTGGACCAGGGTAAGAACTACCTGGGAAAATTATCTGGCTACGCATAATAGCGTTGAATTGCAGGACAAGATTGATGGAAAGGCATTGCATGACAATCTTTTTGCCCAGGCAAAAGATTTTGCAGATGGAAAAATTAAACCAACAGATATCGACGCGCAAATAAAAGGGACCATTGAAAAATATTTGGGAAAAACTAAAGATGTAGCGGGGACTAATTAAAAATTCAAAAGTAAAAAGTCAAAAATAGCTCCCTATTCCAGCAAGCTATTTTTGACTTTTTACTTTTGAATTTTTAATTAATTTCAGTTACTTATAAAGATTTATAAATGCTATCTACCATTCTAAAAAACCAAACCAAAGAAGCACACCAGTCGCTCGAAGCAGTGGTGGTAAAAAGAATAAAGAGCATCCGGAGTAAAGATGAATATGTAGCGTTGCTTCATAAATTTTACGGCTTTCATTTCCCGATGGAAAAAAAATACGATCAGTTTTTTTCAGATAACTCTATTCCTTTCTATTCTAAAAGACGTAAAGCTGATCTGATCCTGCATGACCTGGATGAATTAGGGATGAATAATAAAACTATTCTGCTGGCTGATCATCTTCCTTTGATTGATTCGATAGATGATGCATTCGGCAGCTATTATGTATTGGAAGGGTCAACGCAAGGCGGCAGTATCGTTGCGGATATGCTGATCAAATATGCGGGCCTTACGCCAGCAACTACTTCTTTCTTTAATGTATATGGTGATCAGAAAAAAGAAATGTGGCAATCGTTTAAAGAAAAGATGGATGCATCGGTAGCATCGCAGTCGTTTGATAAGACTGTTGCTGCTGCTAATTCAACATTTGATTTGTTCAAACAATGGATGAGTACCCCCAACCCCTAAAGGGGAGTAAAACAATTGGCAATTAGCAATTGACAATCCACAGTATGACCCTTAGCCCATGGTTTCAACCATGGGTTGATGGAAATAAGATGATTGTTGAAAAATAGAAAGAAGAATTGTACGTCAGGTCGTCTCAACTATGCGAGCCACACACTTCCTGATCTCATGAATGCTGGAAGGTTTTTTAATAAAGCCGGCTACGTTGGCCTGGATAGAAATCTTTTCTATTTCCTCATGAGCAGAATGAAGAATAATAGGAATATGCATGTTGTTCAGTGACTTCTTAATAATGTCATGACTTGTTTTATCGCCTATAAAATGATCGATCAATATTACATGCGGTTGAAATTCTTTCAGATCCTTTTCAAGTGTATCCGGGTTGATCTTCGTGAGAAGAGAATAATGATTTCCAAGAATAAGGGAAAGCAATTCCAGTATTTCGGGATCATCGTCGAGAATCAATATCTTTTTAATTGCAGACATATATATAGTAACGCAGCATTGCTTGTAAATTAAGCAACATTGTGCTTGAGCCAGAAGTTGAAAGTATCTGTCAATACTTCCTGCAGTGAACGAAGGCTATCAGGCTTAATTAAATAGGCGTTCGCGCCAAATTCGTATGATTTTTTAATGTCGTTGTCATCGTCAGACGAGGTAAACATGATCACGGGAATATTTTTGTAAGCCGTTTTTGTTCTTACATACTGAAGTATTTCAAAACCATTCATACCAGGCAGGTTAATATCCAGCAGGATCATTTCAGGTTCAAAATCCTTTTCTTCTTCCAGCATTTTGATGACTGACGCACCATCTTCCGAGGTTTTAAATTTATAATCGCCCAGTTTATTTACAATCCTGTTAAAAAACGTGACCGCATCCTTATTATCCTCTACGTAAAGTATATTCTTCGGCATTTTCGGCTTGTTTTGCTGGTATACTAACATAAAATTTTGTGCCATGATTCAGGATACTTTCCAACCAGATTTTCCCCTGGTGTTTTTCAACGATTCTTTTGGCTATAGCAAGACCGACGCCGGTTCCATCAATGTTTTTAACATTGTCTAAACGCTTAAAGAGTTCAAAAACCCGGGTAGCATATTTCATATCGATCCCAATCCCATTATCGGAAATGGTATACTCGACAAACTCTCCATTTATTTCCCCATTTATTTCAATAATTGCCGGGTCCGATGTGGAATATTTTACCGCATTACCAGCAAGGTTGGTAAATAATTGCATTAGCATGGTCTTATCGCCGTTGATAGTGGGAGTATTTTTAATGATAAATTGAATATTCCTGGCTTTATGCGGAGCCATCACTTCTTCCCGGATATCTTCCAGCATTTTCTTCATATCTATCGGGTTGCTGACGAGACCGGCCCTGCCAACGCGACTATATTGTAATACGTCTTTAATAAGGCTGGCCATTTTATCCGTACCACGTATAACGCGTTTGAAAAGATCAAGCGCCTCCGGGCTAAATTCTTTTTCATGATCTTCCAGGATGATCTCCGTATAATTTTTTACAGAAGATAACGGCGTACGCAGATCATGTGAAATAGTAAAGCTGAATGTATCCAACTCTTCATACGCTGTCTTCAACAAATCATTCAACTTTCTTATTTCATTCGCTTTTTTATTGATCACCTGTATCAGGTCCTCACGCAATTTTATAGCTGCAGCAATTTCATTATTGGTCCACTCTTCAGAAGTGAATTTTACTTCCTGTGTCCATTTAGCAAAACTCTTTCTTGGACTGATACGAATACTGCCGTCTTCAAGGTTGGTTATACTTTTTTCTTGTTCACCTGCCCAATCCACTGTCTTTACCATCTCTGGTTTGAACCAGATAATATATTCACTGAAATTGTGTGAGATCTCTGATATCATTACACCACTGCCTATATCTGCAAATTTTTCTCCTTCTGCATACTCGCGTGGTAAAGAAGATGTCTGGAAAAAATTACCTTCTTCACTTTCGCGTAACCAGTTTATGAATTTATTAAGATCCTTTTCTTCAGGTGTTTTTCCGAGTGTGTATAGATTATTTTCAAAAAAGAATGCCATGCCTGTTGCGCTGTTCATATCG
>JBDTPD010000474.1:0-4135 GCA_039932855.1 Chitinophagaceae bacterium
GGCAGGAGCGTTGTTAAATGTATTGATACGATAGATAGGAGCGCCACCAGCAGTGAACGTACCACTTGGTATCAACAGGTTTCTGAGAGTTATACTCTTGTGAATACCCCATGAATTGTTGATAAGGTTTGGCAGGTTCAATACATCAAGGCTCAACTGTAATGTATGTCTGCGACCATTAACACCTACGAAGAAATCCTGGAGAAGTCTGGCATCCACTTTATTGAACCATGGAACAAGGGCGCCATTACGTTCAGCATATTGACCCCTGTGTTTGCTCAGGTAATTGTCATTCTTGATGAATGCATCAACAATGCCCCACTGGTCAGCCGGGGAATAAGTAACACCAGCGATAGTTGTTGCCTGGAAGTTGATATCAGCAGATGTTTTAGGAATGTAGATCAGGTCAAATCCATCACCATCATTGTTCAGATCAGCACTTGTTGTATAGCTGAAACGGCCATCGTTGATTCCTTCATACAACAATGAAAGAGTAGTGGCAGCATGACTTGCATATTCAATTCTGTACGATAAGGCCGCTATAACACGGTGAGGCATTGCAAAGCTTGATACGGCAGTTTCTATAGCATTTGCATATGTTCTTGTAGGATTACTGTTCCATACTGAAGTAGCCTGGCTACCCGGGTTAGCAGTTACATCCGTACCAGTTGCATAAGTATAGGCGATTGAACCATACAATCCTTTAGTGAATGCTTTATTTAAAGCAATAGTAGCACTGAAGCTTCCGCCTTTGTTTGTATTACCTAACACGATATTGCTGCCGATGTTGGCGTTGATTTTATTTGAACCGATATAACGTGGTCTTGTATCAGGTGAACCAGCGAGTGCGCCGTTTGGAGCTGGCAGGTTCGCATTGAACATGAATACATCATGAACAGATTTTGTATAGATCAACTCACCCGTTACAACGAATCCGTTACCCAATGATCTGTCGATACCCAGGTTCGTTCTCCATACCTGGGGGAATTTGAAATCAGGATTAGTACTTACAAAAGCTGAGTTGTTGATGATAGCAGCACCAGCTGTTGTTGGGAAGGTACTGGTATAAGCATCCGGGTTTGGATTAAACAGGTAACCACTTGTAGCAGTCGGGTTAGCAGCTGTGTTAAACACAGTTGCTGTAGCCTGGTACATAAAGTTGTTGGAAGAAATGTTGGTCAGGAACACGAAAGGAATTCTTCCGGTAAATAAACCAGTTCCACCACGAAGGATCATACTCTTATCACCCGCTACATCCCATCTGAAACCAGCACGTGGAGACCAGTACCAGCTTGATTTAGGATAGAGTGTATTATATTTTGTCGGATTGTGATCGAGGTCCTGGAATGTAAGAGCAGCGAATGCTGGATTGTTCAGCGGCTGCTCATTATAGATCGGACGATCAATACGTAACCCAATAGTGAAAGTCAGGTTTGGATTTACTTTTATTTCATCCTGTCCATAGATACCGAGTTGTCCTACTTTCAGATTAGCAGAATAAACTGTTTTCTGACCCGGGATCAATGAATAAGTCAACGCATAAATTAATGGAGGTTTATTTGTGATCAGATCATTCAGGTTCTGAAACAAATAATAGCTGTTTGAACCAGCCATGAAACGGTTACCCAATGTTTGATACTCATAGCTTGCTCCGCCTGTGAATGTATGCTTGCCGGCGAAATAAGTGAAGTTGTCGGTAACATTGAATACATTATTTTTTACATCATTATAAGGAGTAAACGGATCCATACCTACTGACATATAGTTCGCATTACCCAGGTTAGAGCCGTTTGGTACGTTCAGGAAGTCAATTGTTGGGAAGAAAGCTCCTTTATAAGATCTTGAATCACGGATGTGCGTAGCTGTTGCAATAAACTGGTTAGAAATTTTCTTTCCGAATTTACTGTTCAGTTCCAATGAAACTGATTGTACAACATCTTTGAATCCGTAGTTTGAATTCTCAAATGCATAACTATTATTACTGAAACGGTTATTACTTAATCTAGTAATAGAAGTGGTACCACCGGCAGGTCCTGTATTTAATATTGAACCGCCACCACCAGGAATACTTGTACCGTTTACGATTACAGAGTTATTCGGTGTTGTGCTAAGGAAGTCGCTGACTTTAAATGTCAGGCGATGATTGTTACTGATGTTCCAGTCAATACGTGCAAGGAGCTTATGATTCTTTGAATTGAAACTTGGGATATTATCATATGCACCCGGATCGTATCCTTTGCTGCCTAAGAAACCAGCCAGTTTAGCCAATGAATCTTTTGGTGTTGCAGAAGCAATGCTACCTGTTACGCCAGGCTGTGCAGGACGAAGAGTGGTAGAAGGGAAAACTTTCTCTTCGATCTCACCATTTATAAAGAAGAATAATTTGTTCTTGATGATTGGTCCGCCAAGTCTGAAACCATAGATTTTGGTAGAGGCAGAAAGGAACTTAGGGATCTTTTGTTTACCTACATTACGGCCGTTGAAACTTTGATCTCTGTAGAAACCATAAGCAGAACCTTTGAATGTATTATCACCGCTTCTTGTAACAGCGTTGATACCGGCACCTGTAAAGTTTGCTTGTCTTACATCGAAAGGAGCAATGTTTACAGAGATCTCATCGATCGCATCCAGTGAGATAGGGTTGCTACCACCACCTGGTAATGGATCAGTGCTAAGACCAAAGTTGTTGTTGAGATTGGCACCATCGATCTGCAGGTTATTATATCTGCCATCACGACCACCGAATGCAGTACCATTTGACTGTGGAGTCAAACGTGTAAAGTCAGTGAGACTTCTGCTAACAGAAGGTAATGTACTTAACTGACGGTTGGTGATGTTAGTGCTGGCACCTGTCTTGATACCTGCAGATAATTTTGAACGGCCACCGGCAGATACGACTACCGAGGTTAATTCTTTTACATCAGCAGACAACGTGGAATTGACAACATATGGTTCACCCAACAATAAATTAAAACCAGTGATTGTTTGTGGCTGAAGTCCTGTAAAATTTATTTTAACCTCATAAGGTCCGCCAACGCGGCAACCCGGAAGATAAAATGAACCGTCTTTTCCTGCGATCGTTGTGTACTGAGTTCCTGATGGAGTGTGTGTCGCTGTAACGGTAGCGCCCGTAAGAGGCTGGCCTTTATCATCTTTCACATTACCAGTGATTGAGCTGGTGGTGACCTGGGCCATGAGGGTCGTTACTGAAAACGAAAGTGCAATAAGAACCAGAATTCTCTTAAGCATATTAGTTGTTTTTTACGAAGTTTCCTGCAAAGAAAGGGAATATTCCAACATGAAAAATAGGCAAATATTAACAAATCGTCACCGGTTAGTTAATGAAATCCAGACAATGAGATGCGGTGTTTTGCTGCCTGTGTTTGTCAGTTGGCAGTCTGCAGTCTATCAGTCAGCAGTCGCAGTCCGATACATGTTATACTCTTAACATATTCGGAGAATGGCTGCCGACTGCCAAACTGCAGACTGATAGACTGAGATGGCAACTTTCTCAACCGTTCATTCGTTATTATCTTTACACAAAATTGATAGATATGTTGCACCCGATAGAAGACGCTATTCAGGACATCCGTGATGGTAAACTCGTAATAGTTGTCGATGATGAGGACAGGGAGAATGAAGGTGATTTTATCACTGCCGCGGCCACTATTACCCCTGAAGTGGTCAATTTTATGGCTAAATATGGTCGTGGGTTAATGTGCGTTCCGCTTCCCGAGGATCGTTGCGATGAACTGAACCTCGAGCAAATGGTTTCAACAAATACGGCCCTGCATGAAACGGCCTTTACCGTATCAGTTGACCTGCTCGGACATGGCTGCACCACCGGTATTTCTGCCCCGGACAGGGCAAAAACCATCCAGGCCCTGAATGATCCGTTTACAAATCCTAAAGATCTGGGTCGTCCCGGACATATTTTTCCGCTACGTTCCAAAAAAGGTGGTGTTCTCAGAAGAACTGGTCATACTGAAGCAGCTACCGATCTTGCACGTTTGGCAGGATTTCCTCCTCCTTATGGCTCCGTACTGATCGAGATCATGAACGACGATGGCACCATGGCCCGCCTTCCGGAATTGATCGAAGTAGCTAAGAAGTTTGATTTTAAAATTATTTCTAT
>JBDTPD010000475.1:0-4102 GCA_039932855.1 Chitinophagaceae bacterium
TGTATCAGTGTATTACTGATCGTGATCTGTGACATCATACCAAAAGCTCCGATGGTTACGAATATTAATGCAAGCGGATAATAAGTAGTATGAGAAAATAAAACAAGCCCGGTACCAAAGACAAATGTATTTATCGCGAGTATTTTGGTCAGATTGCGCCCGGGTTTTAATGATGCAAGGAAGATAGCACCTGCAAAAGCGCCTAATCCAATTACACTATCGATGACCCCAAACGTAGAGGCAGTGCCATGAAAAATATCTTTTGCATAAACAGGTATCAATGTACTGAAGGGAAGTACAAACAAACTGATCAAAGCGAGCATGATCAATATAAATAAGATAGAAGGCGTTCGTTTAATATAGCTTAATCCTTCCTGCAGTTCCCCTATTACATTCTTAGTATGGATTTTCTTTACATAAGGGGGCATTTTCATCATTAACAATGAAATAATAACGGCCACGAAGCTTAATGCATTTAATCCAAAACAAATATCATCTCCGAATTTTTCAATCGCAAGGCCGGCAATCCCGGGCCCGATGAGTCTTGATAGGTTTACCATGGAAGAATTAAGCGCCAATGCATTTGGCAGATCTTTTTTATCACTCACCATCTCATATACCAATGACTGACGCGCCGGCACATCAAATGCATTGATGATACCGAGGATAACACTGAGTACGATGATCTGCCAAATGGCGTAATGATTGAAAAAGATAAGAGCGGTTAATGCAATTGCCTGGATCATCGAAACGATCTGCGTCGTTAATAGCACTTTGTACCGATCATACCTGTCAGCTACTACTCCACCGATAAAAGAAAATAAAAACGAAGGAAACATGGTGGCGAATAATGTAACACCGAGCATGAACTTTGAATGTGTGAGCGAATAGACAACCCAACTGACGGCGGTCTTTTGCATCCATGTACCAATAAGAGAAATTGATTGGCCGATAAAATATAAGCGATAGTTATAGTTTTTAAATGCGCTAAATGTTGTGATCTTCATGGTTTATTCCTCTCTCCCCCAACCTTCTCCAAAGAGAAGGCTTTACCTGGTTTATGTTGTGATAATATACTAATCGAAGTTCACCAGTTTTGTCAATGGCTCTAATGCCCGTCTTAATAATTCCTGTTCTTTTACAGAACATGTTTCATTCAATGCCATACTCAGCCATTCATCCCGTTCGTTTCTTACTTTATACAGAATATCATGTCCCGCTTTTGTCAGCGAGATGATTGATTTCCGTTTATCCGTTTTTGAGATCTTACGGTTGATATACCCAAGTTCCAGGAGGTGATTCAATATCTGCGACATGGATTGTGTCGTGATCTTTTCCATCCCGGCGATATCGCTGGGTGAAAGTTCTTTGTGCTGATCAAGTAAGGCGAGGGTCGAGCGCTCGGTGAGAGATAAACTTTCGCTGGTGCTGGACTTGTTTCGTAGCTTTTTAATCAGCCGGGTAATCACCATCCGGAGATCCGAGGCCAATTGAAGATCCTGTTCGTTTGCCATTTTATTAACTAAACTGGTAAGTTTACCTTACAAATTTACAAATAAAAATAATAGCGGGGTGATCTTTTTTTGATTTAACCGCTTATTTACATTCCCTCTTTGCTCGGCACATTCTTCATCCCATGGTTGAAACCATGGGCTAAGGGTCAGCATAAACGTTGTTATTGAATTATAATGCAGGCAATTATCCTTTAATCGCCGAAGGCGATCCGTGCTTCCGTGGCTAAAATTAATTTGGGAAATAAGGTCTACTCTGTAGAATAGCAAAATGCCGATACAGAGATCGGCATTTCCAAAAAACTATAATTATATAGAACTAATAGTAAAGGTTATTCATTTATCCTATCATTTAATCACACTGATATTGATACTGCAGGAAAGTAGTGTTGCCCCCTGATATGACACCAAGAAGACTAATGTTGCCATCAGCATTAAAATCATAAGTAAATGTACTTCCCCCGAATTCTTTTAAAAGATTTTTTGGTCTATAGATCTCATATCCCTGTAATGTCTGAAGTAAAAAAAAGAAATCTCCCTGCTGATGTGGCTTATCCAAAAAATAATCAAACGTAGTAGGTGTACTACCTGCTGTTCCGCCCGTTACCATGTTATGATTTACCCAAACATAATCAGTAACCGACGAGGTCGTTCCTGATGAATCAGTAGTAGTTGATTTTTTAAGCTCTTCACCAGTATACTCATAAACGGTATTTGTCCAATTAGTGCCAGCAGGATTAAATTCTGTACGAACATTCAATGCCAGCCCGGCCGCATTGTTTATTATAATCACTTTACTTACAAATTGCCCACTGGTGGTAGTAGTGACAATTTTTGTGGTACCCGTATTAGCATATTGTATAAAACTGGGTCCGAGAGAAGCACTGCTCAATTTACCATCTGCTCCATAGGTAAAAATATATCCGTCGCCGCCCGGTATAGGAGTAGCTGTAATAATGCGGCAGTTTCTTTTCTTATCATCATGATTCTTTTTACACCCATTAAACGTAATAACCATTACTGCTAATAGGCATACGGTAAACAAACTCTTCATAGTCTTCATAATTTAGATTAATGCTAAAAATAAAAGAGTATGCGGCTAAAAAAAGTGGAAACTAACGATTGGAGGTAAATGAGTGATTAAATACGGGTTTTAATTTTTTAACGGCCCAAAATATCAAACTGATAAGTTAGAACCAAATATCGAACCTGCCTGTCCGGCAGGCAGGCACGGAATATCCATCCGATAGCTATCGCATCACGAAGGGAATACGCTTCATCTTTTAACATTTTTCATTGCTCCCCTTTAGGGGCTGGGGGTAGACCAACGCATTCCTCGTCAACGGATCAATAATCGTTTTTACTTCAGACACCGTATTTATAGGGAAATTACAGAGACGCGCATGCTCACGAATCACTTCTTCGCTTTCCGCAATATGGATACAATAGATCTTATCATCAGTAACAAATGACTCGATCCAGTGGTAAGGCTTACCTATCGAATTAACAACATCACAGGAAGTTTTTGAAATAGCTTGCAATTCCTTAGCCGTTAAATTTCCTGCACCAGGCAGATTTCTTTCAACAACGAATTTTTTCATACTACTAATTTTTGGGATGAATATTAACCCAAAATTGCACAGAAGCCGGCTGCCGGATAATAGAAACCTTCCCCATCTTAAGGACGGGCATTCCCCATTTTATCTAAGTACGATGTACGAAATACAAAGTACGAGGTGAACTATCCTTTGAGTATGCTGCTGGCTATCGTACTTCGTATTTCTTCCTTCGTACTTATTTTAAAATTCCTAGTTTAATGGCTTGTTGTACTGCCTTGACGCGGGAGTTGCTATCGAGTTTGAATAAAATAGAAGAAATATGATGATCAACTGTCTTGGCGGAGATAAATAATTTTGCAGCAATTTCTTTATTCTGCAGACCTTCCTGCAACAACTTCAATACATCCAGTTCGCGCTCTGTCAGCAGTGCCGGATTTGATTGCGTACTCTTCCGGATTCCCCGCGGGATACTTTTAATACCGGATGACCGCATATCCATTTTTAATTTTTCATAGACACTGGCAGCACCTAATCCCTGTATCATAGCAATAGCTTCCCGCTTATCATCGTCATCACCTTCAAATAATGTCAGCGCCTGCTCATACGGACAACCAACCTTTTTCCAAATCGCAGCCGATTTTAATGCGGCGTCTTTGCTGCTGATATCATAAGCGGGATATGTTTGTATAACAACCGCCTTTTTCTTCCGCGCCTTCCATAACCAGAAAGTAAACTCACTATCCTCAAAAAGATTACCCGATGCTTCAACCATATCGATCGACTGGTTGAGTATAGAAGATTCAATACAAGACTCGCCGCTGATCCATTCATATTCCAGCAACGCAGACAAAGTAGGCATGATCCTTTGCATTTCCATCGTTTCAAAAGCCCTTGCCCTGGCTTCCTGTAACAACGGAAGTGCATCTCCATTGCCTCGTCTTGCACGAATGATACCTGCTATCAGTAATGCACCGATTTTTACAACGCCAGCCTGGTTCTCGTTTTTCAAAACATCATCTGCAATTCTATATG
>JBDTPD010000476.1:0-4099 GCA_039932855.1 Chitinophagaceae bacterium
CATAAATCGCCTGGTATTATTCCGGTTTTTACAGGGCCTCGGTGGTGGAGCATTACTGGTAACCTCACAAACGATTATCACGGAAAGTTATCCCGTAGAAAAAAGGGGAATGGCCCAGGCGATTTATGGAATGGGTGTTATCGTTGGTCCGACCTTAGGACCGCCACTTGGTGGTTTTATTATCGATCATTGGAGCTGGCCCTATATATTCTATATAAATATTCCACTTGGTATCATTGCTATTTTATTAACGCTGCAATTTGTAAAAAGTCCTAAGTATGCAGAGAAAAGCGCTACACGTGATATTGATTGGGGAGGAATCGCTTTGCTGGCATTGTTTGTAGGATCACTTCAATATATATTAGAGAAGGGACAGGATGATGATTGGTTCAGTAATAACATTATTGTCCTCCTTACAATAACGGCTGTATTTGGATGCTTTTTCTTTATCTGGCGCGAAATGACTTATCGAAACCCCGTCGTGCAGCTGAAAGTGCTGCGGAATGGTAACCTCCGGGTGGGTACATTACTTTCCTTTATCATGGGATTTGGATTGTATGGAACTACGTTTATTATTCCATTGTATACGCAGGCCACACTCGGGTGGACAGCCACACAGGCAGGGTTACTATTACTCCCTTCTTCATTAACCACGGCATTTATGATGCCGCTGATTGGACGAATGTTACAAAAGGGAGTAAAACAACAATACCTGATAGCTATTGGTATGGGGATCTTCTTTTGTTTCTGTTTTTGGGGCTATAAAATTCTGACACCATCCACCAGTGAATCATCTTTCTTCTGGATGCTTATCCTTCGGGGATTAGGAATGGGATTATTATTCATTCCTATTACAACGATGTCATTGAGTACGCTTAAAGGAAGGGATATTGGTGATGGCGCCGCCTTCACAGGCATGATGCGGCAATTGGGTGGTTCGTTTGGTATTGCCGCGATCACAACATTCATGGCGAGAAGAAATATGCAACACCGTTCTGACCTTGTTTCAAAACTTGATACAAATAGTCTGCAGGTACAAGATCATGTGACAGCATTGCAACATGGATTTATATCAAGTGGTAAACCTCCTAACATAGCGTTGCAGGATGCTTATCAATCGATTGATTACGCGGTGTCCAAACAAGCAGCTGTATTATCCTACATGGATGTGTTCTTATACATTGGTTTGTTGTTTCTGATCTGTATACCTATTGTGTTGCTGGTAAAGGGTAAGAAAAAAGATAAGGATAAGAATAAAGGAAAAGATGATGATAAGATCGATATGAGCAATGTGCACTAAGAATTTACCTCGCCTCAAAAGGGGAGAATCGAATATCAAACACGGAACACGGAATATCGAATGATGAAGTGTATTTACTTCGTGATTCGATATTCAATTCTAAATTCTTAATTATAGCACAAGTCTATCCATACACCCATACGTCTCCACATTATTCATATACCACTCATAACGCTGCAATCCACCAATCAGCCAGTTGATCGTATACCCTTTCTTTGTCAATGCATCAGCCAGCTCTATTCCATTGATGCCGTTATTGGAAATAAAAACATAGGTTGTTCTCTTATCCGGAAACTGTTGCATGAATTGATCAATTCCTTTTGCTTCAGGAAAATTAATCGCCTCTTTTAAATGTTTGAAATTGTATTTGGTGCCGCTGTTCACTTTATTAAAAAGACTATCAATCCTGAGATCGATCAACTGCATTGGCTTTCCTTTTGTAATGTCCTCACAGTAGACAGGTGGCGTAATAAAATTGATTTTGCTTTTATTTACTAAAAATTTATCTGCAGCTGGAATCATCTTATTGTTCCGGGCATATTCATAAAATAAATTTTCACTTCCTACCAGGTAAGAGACATTGGAGATTCCTTGTTGCGTTAGCCAATCAGTCATTTCAGCAGCGCCATTGTTTACCGTATTGAATAATACAACACTGGACGGCTTTTCTTTTTTTATTTTCTCCAATACCTGCATAGAATCGCCAGCATTGAAATAAGTAACATTTTTAAAAGCAGGTAAATACTGAAATAATTGTATAGTCAATGAATCATAGAAAAAATGCGGAACGCTTGCGATACCGATCAGCAAGAACTTTTCACCACTATTTAATTTTTTATAAAGCTGCGACGGTGAAAGATTCACATACTTGTCACTGGTTTCATAAAAGTCATTCCGGTAAGGGGAGAGTTCATCATATCGTCTGAACCATTCCGTCATACCACCTCTTACATTATTGACGTGCGTAAATCCATTCTTTAATAAAATATTGGAAGCAACACGACTGCGATAGCTATGCGAACAGATCAGGTAAACTTCTTTGTCTTTATACGCGTCCAGTTGTTTGATTGCGTCCGGCTTTTCCGCCAGGTCCTGCAAGCCTATATGTATAGCACCTTTGATACGACCAATATTTCCTTGTTTGTAATTAGTAGCGCTATCATAATATTCTCCATCGGTCCTTACATCCACGATGACAATATTCGGATCCTGCTGTTTCTTTTTCATCAGTTCAGGGAGACTCACTTCGGTATAGGTCGTTTGCGCCAGCAAAGCAACCGGGAAAGCAAGACAGGCGGCAAATAGCAGTGATTTGACCATGAGGTTTTTGACAAAGCAACGAATTATTTGTGAAGGAAAATTGTACAATCTTGCTGTCTGAACTGGGATTTGTGGGATTATTGAGATTTTTAGGATATAAAATGCATTTCACGCAAAGGCGCAAAGAAACACACGCAAAGTCACAAAGATTAAAATGTATTCTTTGCGTTCTTTTTTGCGCCTTTGCGTGAAACAAAAAACTTCGGCGAAGCCCCCGCTGTCCTACAAAACAATCTATTAAAATGGGAGTCGTCAGAGTGTAAATTCAGTAGAAGAGATAGTTGCCTTCACTCAGAGAAGGTAGGAAAAAGGTTAATTGGAGCGGATGCCGCTCATACAAAAAAGCAATCATCCAACATAATAAATGCCGAGACTGATCAACTTAAGCTTTAATCTTTTCCATGTTTGCTGTTGCAGGCTGGCGGCTGCATATTTCTTTGACCTGAAATCACGGGTAGAAATGCGTAAACAATAAGGCTGCCTGTAACGTTTTTCCCTGTTTGCTTCGATAACATCATCGAGGTCGTATGTTTTTTTCACCCAGGGCAAAAGGTAATTTTTTACTACCAATGTGCGATCGGATATTAAAAAGTAATGAAATTGTAAACCAAAAAGTGGAATAAGAAAAATGAATATGATTGCTGCTTCGGTTAAAAGAGCAAACGATCTGTCGGCTGTGGTGGAAGTAATAACGAGAACACTCATAACAGTTATCAGAAGAATTGGCATTAATCCGGTAATGCTTAAAAACGGGCTACCACCAAATTTTTCAGGTTCGGTATCTATAAAACCTGATACAGATAAAGCTGGTCTCTCGATTTTATAAGGCTTGATCTTACTACTGAAATTTTCTTCCAGTGTTTTTTTGATAATATGGCTATTGCTATAGAAAGTGTCTGCGAGTATTATTTTGCCACCATTTTGCAAATCTATTCTAATAGCTAGTTCGCTACGACGCGCTCTTGAATATAAATTCTCCTGGGCAAAAAGATCGATCTGGTGAATATCGGTAGTAGTAATCAATCGTTTCTTGAAAATGCTCCGTATGCTGATGATATCACCGTCAATTGTGATAAAGTAAATAAACCGGCCATAAATAAAAGTAAAAACAAGTGAAAAGAGAGGGAAGAAAATAAACGTCAAATATTTTTCATCGGATTCTCCACTTCGTTGAGTTTGTGCTATAAAATAAAATGGGATAGCAATGAAGAATAAGGCGAATAAAATTCCCCCGTAAACGAATATGCTAAACTTACTTTTGACCATTGTACTTATGAGAAAATTGCTGACTATTATTTATCAAACCAATAAAGATATAAATCCAGGTCATATTTTTTTAATTCTTCTTTAAGCGATTTCCAATCTCTTTTCCTGAGACTGTCGGCAGGATAATTATAGGATTCGAAATTACTATCTACAATTAATAATCGGTTTGTTCCCCTGCCCCCTATAAAATACTGGACTTTAATGATCTCATCA
>JBDTPD010000477.1:0-4095 GCA_039932855.1 Chitinophagaceae bacterium
AACCGCTGCGAGGGTTTTTTTTGTCCTTAATTCTGCCAAAGAATCATTGAAAGGAATCAGCGAGGCTCCTGCAGAATTATTATTCTTAGATATCAATATGCCCGGACTCTCTGGTTTTCAGTTTTTGAAATCAATGCCCAATCCACCAGCCGTAATTTTTACAACAGCTTATCGCGAACATGCACTGGAAGGGTTTGATGCGAATGCGATTGATTATTTATTAAAACCAATTGCTATTGAAAGATTTTTACTGGCTGTTAATAAAGCGTGGAAATTTTTACGACCCGCAATTGCTGAATCAGATGAACAACAGCCCGGAAAAGAAAGCAACGATTTCTTTTTTGTAAAATCTGATGGTGGTTTAGTAAAGATCTTTTTCAATGAAATATTATTTATCGAAGCGCTGAAAGAATATGTTAAGATCGTTACCAAAGAAAAATCAGTCATTACCTATCATAGCCTGACAGGCTTTGAAGAAAAATTGCCTCCTAACCAGTTTTATCGTATCCATCGTTCTTATATGGTCAATGCAAAAGCGGTTTCCGGTATCGATGGATTTACGCTGAAGATTGATAAATATGAATTGCCTATCAGTCGTACCGAGCGTGATGCTTTTGTAGAAATGATTGCCAGCGGAAAGATAATTTCGAAATAATAGTTTATCTCTCGCGGCGAACGCAACGGAGCTGCGACGCAGTGAAAAACAAACTCCGCCATTCGCTGCTCCGCCGCGTTCGCCGCGAGAAACATTTCGTTGAAAGAAATCAACATTTCGTTTAAAACTAGAGCTGCTTATGTTTTTAAGTTTAAATAATGCTTTCATTAGTTGAAATCACAAATTTCTCTTCTTTCTTATAAATAGTTTCATACTGCTTTTCACCTGGCACATTAAAAAAGCAAGTATGAAGAAAATCTGTTCCTTACTGGTCGTTGCTATGCTGCTGACCGTGTCATGCAAAAAGGACCATGCCGTTAAGACAAAAGTGCCCCTGCTCTCCAGGGCATACAACAATGGGGCTACCGTCTACCAATTTTATTACACCCCACAAAACCTGCTATCTAAAATTGAATTGTATGATGAAGGACCGGGTAATGCACTCATGTATCATTTTGACATAACCTATAATGGCAGCCAGGTTTCGCAGATCGTATACAAATCAATGCCCGGCGAGGTACCGGTCTTCCGTCTTGTTTATTCATATGATCAGAGTGGGAGAGTCCTAACGAGCGAGTACTATGATTTGGCGGGACCAACCCCTAATGTTCCGACCTCTACTGACACGTATACTTATAATACAGATGGTATTTTGTCGAGCGTTACTTCAAAAGATAAGACCAATGTATTTCTCAGGAAAACCAATTTTCTTCACTATCCGGATGGCAAATTGAAAGAATCACAACAGTTCTTAGAGCAAAGTAATCAATTATACATGGTGGCTAAGAGTACTTATTCAATTCCCGCTGTTGGTGACCGGCCAGGTGGCCTGGAAGAAATAGAAAAGATATTGGGTCCCGAGTTCCCTGCCAGTTTCTTTTATGAATCATATAATTCACTAAGATATACGCAAGCCGGTGTTATTACCACCAACTACAATTACTTACTATCCGGCAGAGAATATAACAGCGACGGCACTATCCAAAAGCAGGTAATGACTATCAAAAATATCAAGCCTGTAAATCCTGATGTCGTAATCTATAAAGATTATGAATACATTCTTCAGTAACTCATTATACAATGAAAAAGACACTGATTTATTTCTTTGCCCTTCTCTTTTTCGTATCCTGTCAAAAGGATAAAGAGCCGGCGAAGCAATTATATCTTTCAAAAATTTTTACTGACGCATTGCTGTCGTCGGAATATATCTATTCGTCGGACAAAAAGCCGATCCGGTTTAATAATTATAGTACGAATACCAACCAGAGTGTATTGAATAGTTTTAGTTTGTATGGTTATTCATCCGAAGGATTATTATCTGACGTTACCATTTTCACTGACGATAATCAGTTTAATACAAAATATACCCTGGAATATGATGCCGGTAAAAGACCGGTAAGAATGGATGTGCGGGATGCAGACAACAACATTACCTTTTATTATCTCATGGATTATGGCGCCAATAATGAACTAAGCAAATACACGCTATATAAAGCTGGTACTAATAAAAAGAACGTCGAATGTTTTTATACCTATGACGCTAAAGGCACTGTTTCGCAAGTGAAAAGATATAACTACCCCGTTAATACAGCGGTATTGCGCGATACAGCAACGTTCTCCTTTTCTTCAAGGATACCATCACACTGGAAAAATTTCGAAGCATTGACATTGATTTCACTTCCTAATGGGAACTCGGATTTTACCGACCTGGTATGTAATGGATATAATTACACCTATATCGATGCACCACCTACTATTACCAAAGTAACCTATGCTAACAGAGTTTATAATAAGGATGGCTACCTGACAAAGCAGCAAAAGAAATTTGAGTCAACCTATCTCGGTCCTGCTGTTATTACCACGTTCGAAAAAACGTATGAATACATCGAATAATCATTTTATCCTAAACCCCTAACCATGAAACAAACACTTCTGTTCCTTTTTTTATTTGCGAGTTCTTTTTTACTGACCTGTAAGAAAGATAAAGCACCTGCTGGTGCTGGCAGGAAAACCGTACTAAGCAAAGTATATGAGAATGATATCTTGATACTACAATTCGTCTATCAACAACAACAGATTGTACAGGTAAAAGAATATGATAAAACAACCGGCTTACTTGATTACTTCAGCAGATTCGAATATGATGGAGACGGACAATTGATTAAAGAAAAGCAATTTTCCAACGCAGGAAAACTTACGGGGCAAGTAGAATATACACATGAATCGAATGGAGATTTTCAAAAACAGGAATACAGATCGTTAACTGGTATTGATTCAGGAAAAATAACATCAAGACTGAAATTTGCTTACGACGGCTCCGGAAGAATAAGCAAAGAATCCTGGTTTAATGTGGTTACAGATGCAATGGAAGTTTCAAATGAATTAACTTATTATTCTAATGGTAATCTTAAATCCTCGACAGTATATTATTATCTGCCTGCAAAGACACTTGAATGGAAAACTGATTACGGTCCCGAGGGCGATCCTGTACCATCTGACTTCAATGAAATGAAATGCTACCCAATCAATTTTCTTTTATATGATCTTGTTACTGGCGAACGGCATTTTTATCAATACAGCGGTGGAGCAACCGTAGCACTGGAAACTAATACGGTGTTTACTGACCGTGAGTATGATAGCAAGGGATTTCTTTCAAAGCAAAAGTTCACCACCAAGCGTCTTATACCGGTAGGGCTTTCCGGCCTGAAGCAAGCGAGGTATGAGTATGTTGAATTATAAAGTCAAAAATCAAAAGTAAAAATTCAAAATATCAAGCTGATATTTTGAATTTTTACTTATATAACTTTTACGAGATAATAATTTCTCCTTCCCCGTTGAACAAGGATATACTTATCGTGCAGTAGAAAACTCTTGTCGATCGTTAATTGAATGTCTTCAACTTTCTTTCTGTTAATACTCACTCCACCACCCTGTACTGTTTTTCTTGCCTCACCTTTGCTTGGAAAAATATTTGTTTCTGCTAAAAAGGAAACTATATCTATGCCAGCGCTTATTTTTTCTTTAGGGAAATCAGATTTAGCTACTCCATCCATTCCTTCGAGATCATCGATAGAAAGACTTTCAGCGGAAGCACTTTGATTGTTGAATAATTTTTCTGTTGTTGCAATCGCTTCATCCAATCCATTTTTGCCATGAACAAAAGAAGTGATTTCTTCGGCCAGTCTTTTCTGCAATAACCGTTTGCCAGCATCTTGTTTATGATCTATTAATATGCGTTCAACATCTTCTTTTGTCAAAAAAGTAAATATCCTGATCCATTTCTCTGCATCCACATCAGTTGCATTCAGCCAGAATTGATAAAACTTATATGGAGGTGTTTTCTCCGGATCCAGCCAAACATTACCTGTTTCTGTTTTTCCAAACTTGGTTCCATCTGTTTTTGTGATCAACGGACAGGTAAAAGCAAATGCTTCACCACC
>JBDTPD010000478.1:0-4091 GCA_039932855.1 Chitinophagaceae bacterium
GAAGAGTTGAAAAAGCATTCGAGTTTTGAGCTTTTTGTTCTGTAATGATCCTCAATAGCATTTTTCAGCTTGTGTAAAATAAAAGGCTCTTTGGCGGTTTCATCCATTTTTATCTCCGGATCCTGTGCTGTTTTTATCCGCGATGCATTAATAAGAAATATTTTAAGATAAGATACCAGCAATTCAAACTGCGCCAGTTCAGTTTTCTGCATCTCGACCTTTATTTGTTCGATAATATCAAGAAATATTTTCAATTCTTTTTCTGCGATGGTCATAAATGGCGGCTGATAGATATTATTAAATAGCACACCATGACAGGCCACTTCTCTTTGATGTTTATAAATGCAGAAAAAATCGGGGTGGAATTGAATAGCTACGCCGACCAGTTCATCCATTGCCGTGATCATGAAAGGTTGATAAGGCGTAAAAAAAAGCATGGCTCTTTCAGTAAAATCATATTCCGAAAAATCTGATTTAAGATGACCGCTTCCTTTTGTGATGATGATGACTGAATAATAATTTTGTCTTTGCAAATGATCAAAATAACTGTTATCCGCAAACGAAAGGACCTTAAAGGCAAGATTTCCGTTTGATTTGTTAACGAGTGTGAAAACACTTTTATCAGTCATCAGTTTACTTTTTAATAATAAATCATTTATAACATTCTTTCCGTCGCCATTATCGGCAGGTCATTGATGCTCGCAAATCTTTTTCGCATCAATCCATTCTCATCAAATTCCCATAATTCATTACCATAACTCCGAAACCATTGGCCAGCCTCATCGTGCCATTCGTATTCGAAACGGACCGCCATCCGGTTTTCGCGAAAGCCCCAAAGTTCTTTTTTTAATTTATAATCGAGCTCTTTTTGCCATTTGCGTTTCAAAAAAGATTTTACTTCTTCCCTGCCGTTAATGAATTCGGTTCTATTGCGCCATACTGTGTCTACTGTATAAGCAAGACACACTTTTTCAGGGTCTTTTGAGTTCCAGGCATCTTCAGCTAATTGCACCTTTTGTAAGGCTGTTTCCATAGTAAAGGGAGGTAATGGTAGTTTTTGTTCCATGCTGTTGTTTTATTAAATGAATGAAAGTGATAAGTGGGTTGGTTTCCCGCGGCGAACGCAACGGTGCGTCGGAGCAGCGAATACAAACTCTGCCATTCGCTGCTCCGACGCGTTCGCTGCGGGAAACTCTAACCCACTACCCTTCCTTAAACAGGTATCGCATCTAATTGTTGAGCAATTGGAAAATCAACAGGAATTTCTGTCAGGTTGTGCAGGTAATTAGCAGCAATTTTATCACTAACCTGTATGATCAGATCTACCAGGTTTTCGTCATTGTATCCTGCTGCATAGAAATTATCCAGTGTAGTACCAGCTACACGCCCTCTTGTTTGGGTAATATCTTTCGCCAGTTTCACTAATGCATCCAGTTTTGGATTGCTGCTGTTACCGGCGCGCAGGTGTAAAATTTCTTTATCAGAAAAACCATTCATTTTACCTACTACCGTGTGCGCACTGAGACAATAAATACATCCATTTTCTTCACTGACAACGAGATTAACGGCTTCTTTTTCTTTATTGCTTAAGGAGGTTTTGGCACCCTGGTAAGCGAGATAACGGCTTAATCCATTTTCTGAATACGCGAACGTTGCATAAATATTAGGCGTTTGTCCTAAGGCTTTGTGAAGCATATCAAAACTTGCCTGGCTCACAGGCGATACCTGCTCTCTTGTTGGAACTGCGAATTTTTTCATTTTTACTTTTTTATTCTTGTCATTATTGACACAGCAAAGATGAAACAGTCTGCCTCCGTTAAAAATGGATGCAGGGCGCAACCTGATGGACAATTTTCCAAGCTCACACCACCGCTTCTTTATTATACTTATTCCGATACTCTATTGGTGACATCCCGGTAATTTTTTTAAATACTTCACGGAAAGCCTTTACATCAACATACCCTACCTCATACATTACTTCATTGATAGTCTTACGGCTTAACTCAAACATTTTCTTTGCTGACTCAATCCTTACCCGTTGCATGTATTCTAGTGGTGTGTTGCCAGTTGCCTTTTTAAATCTCCTGTCAAAGCTTCTGCGCTCAATTGATAGTTTGGAGGATATGTCTTCAATAATTACTTTATCTCCTATATTATTTTCCATAAATGATTGCGCTTTTTTTATGGCAGTATCTTTATGATTTTTCTGTCCAGAGAAAATTATAAAAGGTGATTGATTATCTCTATCCAGGTCAACTTCAAAAACCTTGGCACAATAAATTGCTGTTTCCCGGTCATAATATTTTTCGATGATGTGCAGTACTAAATTCATAGACGACAAGGCACCGCCGGTAGTATACACTCCGTGTTGCTCTGTAATTACTTTCTCTATTTTTAAATCAATATCAGGAAACATTGTCCTGAAAATTTCAGCAGAGCCCCAATGGGTAGAGCATTGTTTTCCATCCAGCAAACCAGCAGCAGCCAGTATAAAAGCTCCGGTACATAAGCTCGCTACTTCAGCGCCTTCTTTATATTGAGCAAGTACCCAATCAATGATCTTTTTATTCTTTTTTAATGCCAATTCGAGGTTATCACCCAATGAAGGAACGATAACAAGATGAATATTTTTTGCTTCTACCAGGCTCTTATCATACCTGATAGTAAAAGAGCCATTAATTATCTTACTTCCATTACCGACCAAGACAACCTTAAAAACAGGTTGCTTTCCGTTTTGTATAAAATATTCATTGGCCTTTTCAATCACTTCTACAGTTAAAATTAAACTGCTCAACGTTGTTGCCCCATCAGGAAGCACAATTGCAAGTTGTTTCATCCGGTATTTTTTTCAAAGGTAATCAATGTAAGTGTCCTGATCAACCCCCTATAATGTCGAAATAGCACCCTATAAAGGGGATTTGCCGGACATAGTTTTGTGTGATACTTCTAACAAAAGAAAATTAAAATAAAAATCATGCAATTAAAAAACAAAACAGCGGTCATCTATGGTGCAGGTGGCGCCATCGGGAGCGCTATTTCAAAAGCCTTTGCAAAAGAAGGGGCGAAAGTGTATTTAACCGGTAAAAACATTAATAATATAAAGGCACTCGCAAGTCATATTGTAGCGAAAGGTGGTTTTGCCGAAGCTCACCAGGTAGATGCGCTTGATGATAAAGCAGTGAACGATCACCTCGAAATGGTTATGGAAAAAGAAGGGAAGCTTGACATTTCATTGAATGCAATCGGCATTCCACAGACAGGAGTGCAGGGAATTCCATTGATCCAACTTTCACCGGAGGGTTATACCAATCCTATTTTAAATTATACCAGGTCACATTTTATTACTGCTACTGGGGCTGCAAGAAATATGATTGAAAAAAAATCCGGAGTTATTCTCACGCTCACTGCCATTCCTTCAAAATTAGCAGCGCCACTTGTAGGAGGCATGGCCCCATCGTGGGCCGGCATTGAAGCGTTGACACGGACACTGGCCGTTGAAATGGGTTCGCAAGGAATTCGTGTTGTTTGTTTACGTGCTGATGGAATACCCGAAACAGATACCATTACTGAAGTATTCGGATTACATGCAAAAGCTGCTGAAATGCCATCCAATAAAGAGTTTCAGGGTGTGATGGAAAGTTTTACTATGCTAAAACGTCTTCCATTATTATCCGAACTGGCCGGCACTGCTGTATTCCTAGCATCTGATAACGCAAGTGCGATCACCGGGACCACTATAAATATCACTTGCGGATCAGTAGTTGATTAATAATTTAAACAAATACAAATGATACCTGCATCATCAATGAAAACGTTCAGGATCTTCCTGCGTACCTGGGCCGTATTATGCATTATAGCTATGAGCATTAACTGGACTGCTTTTATCTTTAGGTTGATGGAATTTAATCCGGGAGGTCCATTGAACTGGCTGATATGGGACGATGTTTACGGCCATGTAGGGCCAATGATATTTGTTGTCTATATAGTTTGGTCGATCTATCTTTTTAAAGCAGCAAACGATCCCGTTAAATACCGGACATTTTTAGATTTTACTATCTGGGCCAATATCGCGCATACAGCTGTGATGATCC
>JBDTPD010000479.1:0-4086 GCA_039932855.1 Chitinophagaceae bacterium
AAAACCGAAGAGTGCGGCGATTTCTTTTTTGCCAATGTGCCCGAAGGAAATTATAGTGTAAGACTAACGGCAGAACTAGCTACGCAAAAAATATATAATGTTACTACCCCATCAAAAATGGATGTATCAGGAACCATAGAACTAGGTAATGAAGCTATTGAAGTATTTATCAATACAGATAATAACAATGGAATGGAGCAGCGTGCAGGTATAAGCACCTCAGGATCTAACATAAGAACAAAAACAATTACTATCGTTGAAGCAGATACAGATGGTGATGGACAATTTGAATCAATAAGGGCGATCGCCACTTTTTCAGACGGCACTTCCAGCGATATTGCAGCCGATGTAAGATCGGGAACTATTACTTTAAAAGGAGATGATCTGCAAATGAGCCGACGCAGAGTAGAGGTATTGAAATCAAATAAAAATATTTCTTCTGTTATCTTGTCGCCAGCTGGCGATGGATTAAAGGCAACAGCAACATATTCCGATGGATCAACACAGGACATAACGGATAATATTTCTTCCAATACCGGACATGCACAGGTAAAACAATTTTCAATTACGATTGCGGATAATGATGGTGATGGCGCAGCAGAAGCTACTGTTAATACAACCCGCTCGAATATTAAACGACCCAGGTCAATGACGACCGATACGAATACTGACGAAATATGGAGCCCGCGTTCTAATTTCAGGAAAATGATTCCTGTCACCGTTCCTGATATGACAGGAGACAACCAACCTGTTTTAGTGGCAATGCCAACGGAATTTGCGGTATTGAGAGAAAGATTGAAAGGTCATTTTGAAACAGGCGATGTACCAACATCGCCACAACAAGTAGGACCTATCAAAGGTGTTATAGTAAAAGGAGGAAGAAATCCCGGTTCAGACATTGGCGCGAGAACAACCACTGACAACGGAGAATTTGAATTTACCGGTCTGGAAGCCGGCGATTATACATTTACGATCTCACAGACATTGTTATTGGATGATGAAACGATAGTATGGGTCAGCGGTGAGCCAGCTGATAATATTAATACAAGCGAAGATAATATCGGTACAAAAGATGTGAAAGTATCTTCTTCACAAAATTCACAAACATTGCGTGTTCAAAATAATAATACCGTAAGAAGTAATCGTCATGAACTGAAGAGCATTTCTACAGATGCCGATATGGATGGCGATGGAGAATATGAAACCGACATAACAGCAAAGATTAATTACCAGGTGATAGTTGATGAGAATGGCAAAATAGAAACACCTCAGACAACTATCGGAACCGGAACTTCTAAAATTGTAATCAAAAACCTTCCAGGTTTACAGAGCGTAGGCGGAGATTTGTATATCAGCAACGGCACTGCTATTATCAATGGCAAAGAAGTGCCAATACAAACTATTTTAAAAACAAAGCACGATACGGTTAAGAATTCTATTAATAATGTGAGGTAAGCAAAACATTTTTATAAGGGCACAAAACCCTTTTAAATCAAATAAAACAATAGCCACGGATGCACGGATCGCCTTCGGCGATATTATCCGTGCATCCGTGGCTATGTTTTATGCCCTACATAATATGAAATTCTATTTATCCCTACGGGACAGAAACATCTTTGCTTTCGCGCATGAAATACTTCAACTAATTTTGCCTGGATGTTCAAAAAGCAACTCACTCCACAACAGGCCCTGCAAAAACTAAAGCATTATTGCGGATATCAGGAACGTAGTCACTTCGAAGTGAAAGAAAAATTATACAGCCTCGGCGTTTGGAAAAAAGATCATGATCCCATCATCGCCACACTTATTGAAGAAAATTATTTAAACGAAGAACGGTTTGCTATTGCCTTCGCCGGTGGCAAGTTTCGGATGAAACAATGGGGTCGCGTAAAGATCCGTTATGAACTCAAACAAAAACAAGTCAGCGAATATTCTATTAAAAAAGCATTGAAGCAGATCGAAGAAGAAGATTATATAAAAACCTTGAACAAGCTCGCTGAAGAAAAATATACTTTACTCAAAGCTGATCAACACCTGATCAGAAAAAAGAAAACGATGGATTATCTGATGCACAAGGGGTATGAACCTGAGATGATCAGGCAAACGATAGAGGCTCTTACGGGATAAAAATTTTACGGCAATTAAGAATTAAGAGTTATGAATTATGAATGAGCGTCTTCCATTCATAATTCATAACTCTTAATTTCATTATATTCTTGTATCACTATCGGATTAGTATCTTCTCCGTTTGTTTGACATCATCAGCCGTTAGCTGTACCAGATACATTCCGCTTTGAACAGCCGGCAATGGTACGCTGAAGTAACCACTGACGCCATTCAGGATTTTTGTAAAAATTAATTTTCCATCCAGCGAGTACATATCTACTCTTTGAATAGACGGTCCGGAATTTACCTGCAATGCATTACCGGTAATAATGGTTGGATAAACTTTGATATCATAATTTTTATCACCCAATAAAATAATTGGCGAATACTTCGATGCCTGATCAATGTCAACGACACGCAAGCGGTATTTGATGGTACCGAGTGTATTGGTATAATGTGAGAATGTATAACTGCTGCCATTACTATTGGAAGTAGCTAATACTTCACCGGCTGTGAGATAGTCTGTTCCATTCGTACTGTATTCAACAATAAATTTTTGCGTGTTCTCTTCAGATCCTGTTCTCCATCTCAATTCGTTTCTGCCGGTAAAATGATTTCCATAAAAACTAATCAGATTGACAGGCAATACAGCATTAACCGATATAGTAAACAAAGCGCCTGCTGTACGCGACAATGCATATAGTTCACCATTATTATCCTGCGCAAAGCCAGAGATGTTTCCTGTTAGGCCAGCCTGTCTCACAGAACTTCCATCGGGACGTACCAGCCAAACATTACCACTTACATAATCTGCGCATACATAGTAATTATCCAAAGCGGGCCAGGCGGAACCATGATATACATATCCACCAGTAATAGCAAACCCACCGGTAGTCATATCGTGTCCATATTCAAAGATCGGAGGCACATATGTACCACCGCTCGGCGTACATGCAGGTACGCCGGGTGTTGCATGATTACCCTCTCTGCAGCGCCAGCCATAATTAGCACCATTTACACTGTCGGCAGATCTGACATCTACCTCTTCCCATGCACCCTGTCCTACATCGGCGATCCACATATCACCCGTTGCCTTATCGAAACTCCAGCGCCAGGGATTACGAAGACCGAGCGCCCAGATTTCATCACGGATAGAAGGATCGCCTACAAAAGGATTGTCGGCCGGAATGGTATAATAAGGAGGCGTAGTAAAATTATCTACATTCAGCCGGATCATTTTCCCCAATAAAGAATTGCCATTCTGCCCATTTTCATTTGGATCATTACCACTTCCGCCATCGCCAGTGCCGAAGTACAGCATGCCATCGGGACCAAAATTTAGTTTACCACCATTATGATTATCGAATGGTTTTGGAATAGTTAACAATACCAGACCACTTGTTGGATCGGCAATATCAGGATTTGTTACATCACGCTGATATCGCGCAACAGTAATATCGCCAGCAAGATTTGTATAGTAAACAAAGAAATAGCGATTGAGTAAATAGTTTGGATGAAATGCCATACTCAATAATCCCCTCTCATCAATACTTAAATTCAACAGGCTATTGATATTCAGGAACGGTGTTCCTAATACAGTTGCTCCATTCGCAATACGGATCGCGCCCGTTTGTTCAACAATAAACATTCGGTTACTACCCGGCTCAGGAACTGCATCAACAGGATTAGTAAATCCTGAAACAAGACTTGTCAATTGAAGAACGGGTTGACTATTTATTTGCTGGAAAGAAAAAAGAAGAACAAGCAGGCAGGCTGCACAACGGGAAAATATGTAAAGAGGTTTCATCGATAAAGATTTAGTATAACAGACATTGTACAAAAGCAATGCCCGTTTGGCAAGCGCCTCACCACGACCGATCGTGTATCTTTGTGATCATTATACCTCTCAGATATGAGTCAATCGCTAACAATCACTCTTTTACAAACAAATGTGCACTGGGAAAACCGTGCAGCTAACCT
>JBDTPD010000480.1:0-4071 GCA_039932855.1 Chitinophagaceae bacterium
AAGTAATATCGATAGTAAAGGTCGTTCTTCCGCCAGCATGTTCACCAACTTTTTTCCCATTCAAATAAACTTCAGCATAGGAACTAACACCTTCGAAGAAAAGAAAGAATCTCTTTTGCGGATTGGGTTCGTTAATGGAGAATTTTTTGCGGTACCATGCAACACCATGAAGATTGCCATGTAAAAGGCGACGATAACCGGCGTAGCTGTCCCAGTTATGAGGAACATTCACTTTTTCCCATTTATCATCTTTGATATTTGTTCGGGAGAAAGCGTTCTGTAAAGGAAATTGATTTTCTGAAGCAACGATCGTGCGCCAGTTGTCATTTAATAAAATATCCTCGCGTATAGACGTTTGAGCATAATTATCAACTCCTGACAATATCAATAATATAAATAAATACAATCGCATCCCGATGATCAAGATATCTATGGTTATACTATAATTTGATTAATTCGTTGTTAAATACATATCGTCTACCTTTTTGCGTAGCGAATTTTATTTCTTTACCCGCATATCTCAGCAGGCATTCTTTACCTGCAATAGAAAGTATTTCAACCTGCACAAGCTTACCATCTTTCCATTTAATATCTAATATAAACCCTCCCCTTGCACAAATACCTTTTATTTCTCCATCCGGCAACGCCGAAGGAAGCGCAGGTAGGAGGTCAATATATTTTGTATGGCTTTGCAATAACATTTCCCCAATACCTGCGGCGCCACCAAAGTTGCCATCGATCTGGAACGGAGGATGTGCATCAAATAAATTCGGATAACTACCCGCACCACTTCCTGCCATATCAGGATTAGTATTTCCACCGGCAGGACTTAACAACATTCGAATGAGTTTGTATGCATGATCGCCTTCTTTGAAACGCGCCCAGAAATTAATTTTCCACGCAAGACTCCAACCTGTTGCTGCATCACCACGATAGATCAATGACTGACGCGCGGCTTTCATCAACACAGATGTTTCATCCCAATTAATTTCATTTCCCGGAAATTCTCCCCATAAATGAGAAACGTGACGATGCTTACTGGTTGTATCATCTTTATCCTGCAGCCATTCCTGCAATTGTCCGTATTTACCAATTTGGTTTGGTGCGATCTGTTTATATTTTTCCGCGAGTGTATCACGAAATGACTGATCGATATTTAATATTTTGCTGGCAGCGATTACATTCTTAAACAGATCACGAATGATCTGGTGATCCATTGTTGGACCTGCTACCAATCCACCGTTCTCAGGAGAGTTAGAGGGCGTGCTGATCAGCCAACCCGTTGCAGGATCTTTTATTAAAAAAGAATTGAAGAATAGTGCCGCCTGTTTCATAACAGGATAAGCGCGCGTTTGTAAAAATTGTTTATCCTGTGTAAATAAATAATGCTCCCATAGATGATGGCACAACCACGCACCACCAGAAACCCAGATACCATGATTGGACGCATTGATCGGCGCAGTGCCACGCCACACGTCCGTGTTATGATGCAATACCCAGCCCGGTACATTATAATGAAGTTTCGCTGTTTGTTTCCCTGCCTGCGCTAATTCATCAATCATGGTGAACAAAGGCTGATGCATAGGAGAAAGATTAAGTAACTCAGCGGGCCAGTAATTCATTTCTAAATTGATATTGGTCGTATACTTGCTTCCCCATGGCGGCGTTACCTGATCGTTCCAGATTCCTTGCAGATTAGCGGGTCTTGTGCCAGGTCTTGAACTTGATATTAATAAGTATCGCCCATATTGCAAATACAAGGCAACAAAAGACGGATCGTTGGAAGAACTGAATTGCTCGATGCGTTTATTGGTAGGAAGCAATTCCTTATCGTCATGTCCAAGATCAATTGATAGTGTGTTAAAATATTTTTGATATTCTTTTATATGAGCATCTTTGATCTGTTCCCATGTTATCGTCGCAATGGATTTTAATGCATTAACGCATGGGAGTGTTGGATCAGCAGAAACATCTTTGTAGTTCTTATAGTTTGTACCAGCCGTTAAATATAGCCACACTTCATCTGCGTTATTGACAATAATCTTATCATCGTTTATAGCAATTGTTCCACTCTTATTTTTTATTTGTAAATAACTTTCTCCACGCAAAGCACCGTTCCTCACCATTACGCTCAGCGCGATTGTTGATCGATCAATTTTTCTCACTGAAAAATTCCTATGCATACTGCTTAGTCCTGCTTCGAAACTGATACTTCCTTTTTGATCAGCCGTGAGATGAATACCAATGACCTGGTTAGGCTGACTGGCGAGATATTCACGTTTATAATTTATTCCATTGGAAGAATAAGAAGTTGTAGCGATAGCATCAGCGATATCAAGATCTCTTTTATAATTGTAAATCCCTTGATTTGATTTAATTGTCAGCCACAAATCACCGAAAGGTTGATAGTCGGCTTCATAATGTGGGATAGCAGGCGGATCATCATTTTGGATAAAATATTTCCAATCGCCATTTAATAATAAAATATTTTGAGGTTCATTTACAGGATAGATACCTATATGCCGCGTAGTGTCTTTATACCCGGCAATGCCTCCTTTATCAAAATAATTCAGCACCAATACAGCAATAGTATTCTTTCCCTCATGTAAAATATTTTGAGGGATCGCATACCTTCTTGCCTCAGTACTTTCAGAACCTCCTACCAGTTTTCCATTTACATAAGTATAATCGCGATCGCGGATCCTGTTAAGGTCGAGTATTAGATTTTTATCTTTCCATCCTGCCGGCAGATCAAAATAGGTGCGTAACCAGACTGATCCATCCAAAGCAGGAAAACCAACGGCTTCCCATCCGTCATAAGAAGGAACAGTCATTGTCTTCCATTTGCTATCATCAACTATTTCCAGCGCAGGATTCACTTTCATTCCTTTTAATGACTGCATCTGCTGTGTCCATTCTACTTTTTTGCCTTCATTTGATTGAAGACCCATGAATTTTTCGCCTGCTAATGCTTCTGCCTCTTTTTGTTTTCCCTGGAAAAGTAATTGACGGATCGAATCGAGATATTGTGAAGCACCGGGACGGGCGTAATTTCTTGGCTCGCCTGTCCATAATGTTTCTTCATTGAATTGAATATGCTCCTGCTCTACTCCGCCAAAGATCATAGCGCCGAGACGACTGTTGCCAATGGGCAATGCTTCCGTCCATTTTGTAGCAGGTTTATTATACCAGAGTTTGAGTGATTGGTTTTGGGAAAAAGAATTTTTACCAATGACCAGTAAAATTATTAGAGGAAGATATTTTTTTATTTTTAGCATGTCGTTTATTATATCTTTTTTACCACAACTTGCCCGCCGGGAATTTTTAAGGCGGGTAGGGACATAGGTAACACATAGATTTTATTCAAACAACCAATCTACTTCTTTTTTAACGCCGTTTTCTGTTAGACAGGCATCATACATTGGAATAGTTTCTTTTCCATTAACAAATCCCAATAGCAGACAAGCGCCTTTCGCCAGCTTCAGCATATGTTTACCCGGTTCAAAGGAATAACTATGAATATTTACCGGAGGTAATCCTTTTATCACAACAGCATTGGCAATTTTTGTTTCTGCCTGTCCATAATCATTGGCGCTGGCATTTGTTTCCAATTCAGGCGCTTTTAAAAATCCAGTATCTTTTGAATTGAAGAATCCAACCAACAATTTTACTGGTTCTGTATTAGAGAATGAAATAGTTGTTCCTTCTTTTACCTGGGCTGAATAGGAAGTTTGAATACCAGACAAGCCTTTCAACGCTGCTGCCAGTGAAGTAATAATAAAATTCTTATTCAGGAAAATAACAGCTGAACTATCTACCGTATACCTTGCATTATTACTTAACAGGGTCACTTTACCTTCAGTAAGAGAAGTAGCTTTAGTAATAACAGTAGCAGGTTGTTTTTTCAAGGAATCCAATGCGTGTTTAAAATGCGCCAATTCATTTTCAAATGGCACTAACACTTCTGTCCATGTTTTAAAAGTACCGTTAACACCACGCAAAGGAATTTTTCGTTGCTGTGTTTGCATACTATTGGCGTAGAGATAAGTTCCTTTCGTTAACCTGACCAAT
>JBDTPD010000481.1:0-4064 GCA_039932855.1 Chitinophagaceae bacterium
AAAGAGACAGTAAAATGGGAAGATGGTAATGACTACCCCCTGGTAAAACTTGAGATCTCCAACATGTCTCACCCTTTCTTTACCGGTAAGAACATGCTTGTTGATACAGCAGGTCGTATCGACAAATTCAAGAAGAAATACGAAAAGAAAAAATAATTTTTTTAGCTTTAGTCATTACGACTGACTGCTATCAAAGTTTTTTTTTTCATGGCTATACTTTAAATCCCGGAGATTCTTCTTCGGGGTTTTTTTTGTCTGAACCAGGATTGATGGGATTATTGGGATTTTTGGGATATAACATTGTGAGAAGCACCGTAACGATTTCTTATTTCCCAATCATCCCAAAAATCCTATAAATCCCAGTTCAGACATTTTGATTTTAAAGTATCTTCAGCCTTCATGTACAAAATCATTTTCACCGAAGAATTTTGTCAGCCTGAAAACCTGGCTCCTTTCACCCTTACAAGGCAGGTGCAGGATATCCGCGTAGGCATTCTTACCATTCGTGAGAAATGGGAGAAGATGCTCGGTATGGTCTCTTATGATCGTAAAGAAGATGATTATAAAGATCTTGATCGCTCCGTTACCATTGATGAAATAGCAGGTAAAGAAAGCTGCTTCATGATCCATGGCAATGTATTGCCAACTCCTAAGCTGGTCAAGGCTGTTTTGAAATTAAAGAATGGTGAATTCATCTCCGCGAATGGAAATGACGGGATCATCTTTCGGTTCAGTCGCAATGAGGTGAGTGAGAAACATAAGATACGTGTCACTAAATCAAACACGATCAAACATGAGGTAAAGACCATTCATTACCCCTGGGATATTGTACAGGTAAATGACTGGGCCATTCGTGCTGATATTGAATTGCTCACGAAGAAAAGAAGATCACAGTCCATTCCTTCTTCCAATAAGGTCATCAACGCAAAAGATATTTTTATTGAGAAAGGCGCAAAAGTGGAGCATTGTATGCTGAATGCTTCTGCTGGTCCTATCTATATCGGAAAGAATGCAGAGATCATGGAAGGTTGTATGATTCGCGGACCATTTGCATTGGGCGAAGGAGCTACAGTAAAAATGGGAGCGAAGATCTATGGCGCTACCAGTATCGGACCTTATTCGGTTGTGTGTGGCGAAATTAAAAACTCTGTTGTATTCGGATATTCTAACAAAGCACATGATGGATATCTCGGAGATTCGGTCATTGGTGAATGGTGCAATCTCGGTGCAGGTACCACCAACTCCAATATGAAGAATAACGCAGGCATGGTAAAAGTATGGACACCGAAAGGACAACAGTCAGCCGGTATGAAATGTGGGGTACTGATGGGTGATTATACACGTACTGCTATCAATACTTCTATTAACACGGGTACGGTCATCGGTGTTTCCTGTAATGTTTTTGGCAACGGGCTGACGCCAAAATATATTCCAAGTTTTTCCTGGGGCAGTGAAGGAGTGAAAAGGTATGAATTTGAAAAAGCCATGCAGGATATTGAAAGCTGGAAGAAACTCAAGGAACAGCGTATTTCTGACAATGAAAAAAGTATTTTAAAATATATTTTCGATCATTATTAAAACAACACGTTTTGCTATTGTTGATGTGTAAAGCTTGAGAAATTATGAATTAAGAATTATGAGTTATGAATGGTTTCTTACAATTCATAACTCATAATTCTTAATTCATAATTTTCTACGGGTACAGCAAAATAACAGAACAAACAAAAAACCAATTAAGAATGAGAAAGCAGATCGCAGCAGCTAACTGGAAGATGAATATGACTTTTCAGCAAGGGGAAAAATTATTGGATGATATTCTTGGCGCAGAAATAAAATTGCCTACCCATCATTCAGTTCTTTTCGCCGTACCATATCCTTATTTGCTGATGACAAGAAGTGAAGTAGCTGAAGATAAAAACTATTATGCCGCTGCACAGAATTGCAGTAATAAGAAATCAGGCGCCTACACAGGTGAAGTATCTGCAGAAATGATCCATTCAATCGGTATCGCTCATTGTGTAATTGGCCATAGCGAGCGCAGAGAATATTTCAATGAAACAAATGCGATGCTGGCAGAGAAAGTAAATCTGTGCATTGAAAATTTTTTGACACCTGTATTTTGTTGCGGTGAGGCATTGTCGATCCGTGAAGCAAATACACAAAATGAATACGTAGCCACTCAACTGAAAGAATCACTCTTTCATCTTTCTAAAGAAAAAATAAAAGACATCGTCATTGCTTACGAACCGATCTGGGCCATTGGTACCGGTAAAACGGCCACCACAGCACAGGCGCAGGAGATGCATGCGTTCCTGAGATCAGTGATCGCTGATCAATATGGAAAAGACACGGCCGATAATATTCCAATTTTATACGGTGGTAGCGTAAAAGCTAATAACGCCAATGAAATATTTGCTTGTCCTGACGTGGATGGCGGATTAGTTGGTGGTGCTTCATTGGTAGCAGATGATTTTATTGCGATCATACAGGCACTCAAAAAATAAACGCGGATTGAGATCAGATTAATTAAGATTTCACGGATTTTTTCTATTTGGAATGCCTGATTAAGAGAATAATGATCTGCGAAATCCCTTTTAATCTAATCTCATTCGTGTCTATTATTTAATCTTTTAATCAGCGTATGAAAGTACTGGTACTATTTGCACATCCGGCATTAGAAAAATCGCGGGCACATGCCGCTATGATCAGGCATACTAAAAAAATACCTGGCATTACCTTTCACGACCTGTACCAACTCTATCCTGATTTTGATATCGATGTAAAAAAAGAACAGGCACTTCTTCTGCAACATGAAGTGATCATCTGGCAACATCCTTTTTATTGGTACAGCGCTCCACCATTGATCAAACAATGGGAAGATCTTGTATTGGAACATGGTTGGGCATATGGTACCGGTGGTACTATGCTTCGGGGTAAACGTATTTTCAATGCGATCACCTGTGGAGGACCACGATCGGTGTATGCAAAAGAAGGTCGAAACAGGTTTACTATCCGTGAACTGCTATACCCATTTGATCAGACTACTCACCTTTGCAAAATGGAATACCTGCCCCCATTTGTAGTGGACGGGACACACCGCTTAACAAAAGATGATATAGAAAAGTATGCTCTTCAATACAAAGAGTTGCTGGAATTATTGGTGAATGATAAACTTACGGCTACAGATTGGAGCCGCGTGGAATTCCTGAACGATCTTTTACCTTTTTCTCAACCTATTCAATCCTGATATATGGATAGTAATTCATTTCTTGTACAAGCCTGCATATACCTGGCTGCTGCTGTTGTGACAGTGCCTATTGCAAAAAAACTAGGCCTTGGTTCTGTATTGGGATATCTGATTGCCGGTATTATCATTGGTCCTGCATTACTTGGATTTATTGGAAAAGAGGGACAGGATATTCTTCACTTTGCTGAATTCGGAGTGGTGATGATGTTATTTGTGATCGGTCTTGAACTGGAACCAGCATTGTTATGGAGACTACGAAAATCAATTATTGGCCTGGGTGGATTACAGGTATTGGTTACGGCAGTTGTCATCACCGGACTTGCTATGTTATTTAAATTACCCTGGCAATCAGCTGCTGCATTAGGAATGACCTTATCGCTTTCTTCTACTGCCATTGTATTACAAACACTGAATGAAAAAGGATTGATAAAAACACCGGGTGGACAAAGTTCATTCTCGGTATTATTATTCCAGGATATCGCTGTTATCCCGATGCTTGCATTGTTTCCCTTACTTGCTATTTTTCCTCCTGAAACAATTGCTGCTGATGATCATTCAACCGGCGCATTGGTAAAAGGATTACCGGGCTGGTTACAAACATTGGTCGTATTAGGATCAGTGGCCGCTATTGTAGTGGCAGGAAGATTTGTAGTCAAACCATTGTTCCGGTTGATCGCATCTACACGACTACGTGAAATTTTTACTGCCACAGCCTTATTACTCGTAGCAGGTATTGCGGTATTGATGACACAGGTTGGGTTGAGTCCGGCATTGGGCACATTTGTAGCGGGAGTAGTATTGGCAAACAGCGAATACA
>JBDTPD010000482.1:0-4055 GCA_039932855.1 Chitinophagaceae bacterium
AACTTGCTTCTGCCTTCGTTACGTCCCCTACCGGCTGCGGCCTGATCTCCATATTTTTAAATGCTATTCCATTCTCTGCATTTTTAATACCAGCCAGTCCGGCGTAAAACCATTCCATCAAATGCCCCAGCATAAAATGATTATTGGAAACAGATGGATACGCCTGCCATGATTCAGTCAACGCTGTTGCGCCGTGCGCTAATTGATAACCATACCCCGGCACATCAGAACGACTATTCATATCATAAATAATATCTGATCTGCCTTCCTCTTCCAATGCACGCAATACATAGCGGTAACCGATATCTCCTGCTGTCAGCGCATTATTCCTGTTACGGATATCTTTCACCAAATTTGCCAGCACTAATTGTTTATAAACAGGATCAACCAGTTTCATATACAGCGCCATCGCATTCGCCGTTTGACTGCCGCTGGCATACTGGTATGTTTTTTTATCAAAGAAATGTTCATTAAATGATCGTTTAACTGCAACAGCCATTTGACTATACTTATTTTGATCAGCCGCCTTTCCCAATAATTTTGAAATACTCATCATCATTGTCAGATCATAATAATACATCGCTGTTGCCGTCACACCTTTAGGAGTAAGCTGAGAAACACCGGGACGATCTGGACCAATGTCGTACCAATCGCCTAATCCCTGTGATAAAATATTATCGATTGCTTTGCTTTGCAGATAGCCAATATATCGTTTCATCATATCATACGCTTCAGCCAATGCTGCTTTATCACCGTACCATTGATAATTATACCAGGGAAGAATGATAGCAGCACTCCCCCACTCCGGTGAATCACGAAACGGATCCTCGAACTGCACAAACTCAGGCGATATTTCCGGGATCAATCCATCTGCCGTTTGTGCATTGATCATATCACGGATGACCTTTTTATTGAGATTGGCAATATCATAATTGTACTGCACCGAACTTCCCATCAAATGTGTTTGTTCAAGCCAGCCTAACTTTTCACGATGAGGACAATCAGTGAATACACTGACGGTATTACTCTTGATGGCCCAATTGATCAGCTCATTTGTTTTATTAAATAAATCATTTGAACAGGAAAAACTTCCAACTGTATTAGCCCCATTACGCGTGTGCAATCCCTCTATATTAATGATCGATGGCAATGATTGGGCATTGACTGTTCCTTGTGGTATCGCACCATGTACTTCTAAATATCTGAAACCATAATAAGTAAATCGTGGCTGCCAGGTTTCCTGACCATTTCCTTTTAATATATACGTAAAATAAGAAGGGCCGCCTGTTCCTTTTTGATTAGCAGAACCATCTTCATTTAATAATTCAGCAGGATAGATGCGAATGGTATCAGCTTTATTTCCGCTAACAGTAATAGAAGGAATACCGGAAAAATTTTGTCCAAGATCATACACCCATGCATCATTTACGGTAGTTGGTTTTTTGTTTCCCGGAAAATGTTCCATTACTTTCAATGCATCTGCCATTTGGGATTGAAGAATTGTCGGACCTGTTGTGATTTCTGCATTCTTCCATTTAGTATCATTGAAACCGGGTTCGTTCCAACCATCTTGTTCCAGTGTTGCATCATAATCTTCGCCACTATAGATGCTGGAAAATATAATGGGTGATGGCGCAGTCTTCCATGTCTGATCGCTGATAATATTTTGTGTAGTACCATCTTCATATTCAATAACGAAGCGACAAATCATTTTTGGATAACCAAAACCTCCGGTGATTTTCCGATAACGTTCACCGGGTACATAATAAAAACCATTTCCAAGCATGACGCCTACTGCATTAGCACCTTGCTTTAATTGGCGGGTGATATCAAAACTTACATAGAGTGCATGTTTACTATATTGCGTCCAACCGGGATCAAGAAAATGATCACCTGTTTTTTCTCCGTTCACACTCATTTCAAATTGTCCAAGGCCGCAGATAAATACCATGGCATTCTTAACAGGCTTATTGATCGAAAAATCTTTTCGAAGCAATGGAAGAATATCTTTTCTTTTGCCCCAGGCTTTCTTTCCATTTCCATGAGCAGCGGGAACGATCTTATTTGAATCGGGTAGAATGTCGTAAGCGATCCAGGAAGCATTTTTCCAATCATTTACACTCAGTAGTCCCATGCGCCAGTTGGAAATGGTAGCGGATGCAGTATTTCCTTTATTATCATTAACAATTACTTTCCAGTAGTATTTTTTTGTTGATAATAATGGTTTGCCATTATACTTTACCTGGATAGAAGCAGATGAAATTATTTTTTTTGAATCCCAGGCATTAGCAATGTTTTTTAATAACAATAAACTATCGTCAGCTACTAATATCCGGTAGGCAGTTTGTAATACATTTTGTTGAGAAGATTGAAGTTCCCAGCTAAAAGAGGGTGAAGTGGCATCAACGCCGATAGGGTTTTGTTTGAACTCGCAGCGGGGATTAACTACAGAAAGCCGTTGGGCAAACGTATTTATAAAAAGAAAAGAAAATAATAAACAGCCTGGCAATCGTTTCATCAGATGAGTTTTTTATTCGCTTACCCCCAACCCCTAAAGGGGAGTTAAGAAGCAGCACTGTAAAAGAAATATACAATAATCAGTGACCTTGCTCCCCTTTAGGGTCTGGGGGTGTATTCTTTATTGTACATCAATTCCTGAAATTGTTAGTCCCTCCGCATTCTCTAACTCCAGTTTCACTATATAATTACCAGCATTGACCATATTACTGGTATTAAAAGTTACCGTGTTCCATTTTCCCGGTCTTGTAAATGTAAAGGTAACCGGCTCCGACAGCATCATGGTGCCTCCTGTATTGACCAATTGCACTTTACCGGTTCTTTTCGTTTCCCCGGGATAATAATACTTGATAGTAACAGAATAAATATCCGCTACTCCTGTTTGTATGGGCCATTGTACATTGGTTTTACCAACAGACTTAACGACTACACATTCCCTTCCTCCCACCGTTTCTTTTTTAATACCCGAAGAAATACTGGCGACATTCGTCTTATAACTATTTACCGGTTTCAGATCATAGGCCGGCTGCATGTTTGTAACAGGAAGTATCATAATTGCACCGACTACACGAGAATGTTCAATGTTAATGATCGCATCTTTTGGAAAACGTTTCCTGAAAACTTCATATTTCTTTCCTGCATTTTCATCTGTCTCCATTTCTGTTTGCGTATCCTCATATCCTTTCAGCCATGCAGGTTTGTTAATACTATTTTTATCAATCGCAATAAATACATCGGCTTTATCAGCCAGTTGAAAAGCGATTGGATTACCCGGCTTCCTGGAAAATTGCATCCAATCAGCTCCATACAATACAGGCGGCAATGAATGAATAGCAAAACTGGTATCTGAATATTGATGATTACCAATATCCATCCAATGTAATAACTGGCCACCAGCAAATTTCTTTACCAAGGATGGTGTTCTTGCTGCATGAATATTTTTATTTACCGAAGCAATAGCTATCGCAGAAATGATCGCCTCACCCGCCGGACTGTTTGGAAATGAAATAACCATTTTACCTCCGGTAACCGTTGCTCTCACTATTTTTTTCAATGCTGTATTTGTTCCCACCTCTTTCCAGATATCCAGATCATGCAACACGATCTTATTATTAATAGCTACATCAAACAATCGCATATGGGTTGCATCCATTCCACCACCAATTCCCAGCCATGGTTCAACAAAATACAGTTCAACTATATATTCACCATCTGGCAAAGGAAACTCATACTTCAATTGATCTTTTCCATACCTGAAATCCTGGAACAACTGCCAATCCTTTGTGCCCTTAATAGGATCAAATGTTCTGCGCTGACTTCCAAAGAATGCGGACATACCAGGAAATTTATCTGTCCATGAAAAGGAAGACCAGTACAAATTTTGAGTTGCTGACTTCCGACTGCCAACTGCCGACTGCTTTTTGCTCACTGCCAACTTCCCGCTGCCAACTGCTTTGTCCGCTAACCAAACGCTCCCGCTCTCGTCCTTATATTCCCCGCCGCCGCAATTAATACGATAGATATAATTGTATCCGGGT
>JBDTPD010000483.1:0-4052 GCA_039932855.1 Chitinophagaceae bacterium
GTGGCGGTTTTATGGTGGCACATTTAAGTAATGGCAAAAACATGACCCTTGATTATCGCGAAACAGCTCCGGGAAAAGCAGGTCGTGATATGTATCTCGATTCCAGCGGAACCGCATTGACAGAAAAAAGTCAGAATGGTCATTTATCGAGTGGCGTCCCGGGGACAGTAGCTGGTTTATTTGCTGCGGCTAAATATGGCAAACTTCCATTTGCTGAATTGATTCAACCAGCGATCGATCTCGCAGAGAATGGATTTGTAATTACCGAACGCGAGGCCAATAAATTAAATAATCTTCATGATGAGTTTGTAAAATACAATACAGTAACGCCGGTCTTTGTAAAAGATAAACCATGGAAAGAAGGTGACACATTAATACAAAAGGATCTCGCGAAAACATTAACACGCATCAAAGAAAAAGGACAGGCTGGTTTTTATGAAGGAGAAACTGCAAAGCTGATCGTGGAAGAAATGAAAAGAGGAAGTGGTATTGTCAGTTATGATGATTTAAAAAATTACCAGGCCAAAGAACGTGAGCCGCATGAATTTGATTATAAAGGATATCATATTGTAGCCATGCCGATGCCAAGCAGTGGCGGTACACTATTGCACCAGATGATGAAGATGGTGGAAAAGAAAGATATGGGTAAAATGGGATTTCAATCAGTAGAAGCCGTGCAACTGATGACAGAAGCTGAGCGCCGCGCCTTTGCCGATCGTGCGCAATACATGGGCGATGCTGATTTTTATAAAGTACCGGTGAATGCATTGACCAATGATAAATATTTAGCTGATCGTATGAAAGATTACACACCAGGTAAAGCAAATCATAGTTCAATGATCAAACCCGGTGACCTTGCTCCTTATGAAAGTAAAGAAACGACACACCTGAGTGTGATCGATAAAGATGGAAACGCCGTATCTGTTACCACTACATTGAATAATAATTATGGTAGCCGGACAGTAGTCGGTGGCGCCGGATTTTTTCTCAATGATGAAATGGATGATTTCAGTATTAAACCCGGTACGCCGAATATGTATGGTGCTGTAGGTGGTGAAGCAAATGCCATTGCCCCCGGCAAACGTATGCTGAGTTCAATGTGTCCTATCATTGCATTGAAAGACAATAAAGTTTTTCTCGTAGCAGGTACACCGGGTGGTACCACTATTCCTACTTCTGTATTTCAAACACTGGTTAATATTATTGACTTCGATCTCAGTACGCATGATGCAGTGAATAAACCAAAGTTTCATCATCAATGGTTACCGGACTCACTCATTGTAGAAAGAGGTTTTAATATGGAGAGCATCGATCGGTTGAAAAAAATGGGGTACTATGTAACATTGGTAGAGGAGATCGGCCGAACAGAAGTGATCAAGGTATTATCCAATGGCGAATTCGAAGCCGTTGCTGATGGCAGAGGGGATGATGATGCGGAAGGATGGTAGTTCAGTCGGGGTCTGTCGTTTGATGGTGGTTTATAGTTATGCAGTTGGCAGTCGGCAAATTTAATTTGAATAGTTCTTTCGTCTTAGTAAACTATATTTTATAAGTTAAAATCAAACTCTTCGAAAGCCCCCTCCGTGGGAGGGGGTTTGGGGGAGGCCTCGAAGCCCCCTCTTTGGGAGGGGGTTTGGGGGAAGCCGTCTTTTTATGTTTCTCCAAACATCTATCCGCCGCGTCAAATATTATAAGGACCTCGCGGATAAAACATTTTTGCAATTAAGTGATCTGGATTTTCATTACCAGTTTAATGAAGAATCGAATAGCATCGCTATCATCATTCAGCATATGGCAGGTAATATGCTTAGTCGCTGGACAGATTTTTTAACAACAGATGGTGAAAAAGAATGGCGCGGGCGCGATGAAGAATTCGCGATCCATGATTACAGTAAGAAACAATTACTGGAGTTGTGGGAAAAAGGCTGGTCGTGCTATCTTGATTCATTAGAAAGTTTGAAGGAAAGCGATCTGATGAAGACTGTATATATAAGAAAAGAAGGATTGACGGTTACGGATGCGATCAATCGTCAGTTAGCGCACTATCCTTATCATGTCGGGCAGATCGTATATATAGGCCGGATGATCAAAGGAAGTGATTGGAAGAATTTGTCTATTCCAAAAGGCGACTCTGCAAAATATAATCAGGGAGATCATGCGAAAGATCCTTCTAAGAAGTTTTGATTTCACGCAAAGACGCTAAGATTTCACAGAGACGCAAAGGAACACTGAATACAAGAAACTCTTTTGCGCCCTGGCGAAATCTTAGCGTCTTTGCGTGAAACCGAAATTTCTTCAACCCCCTTGCATTCCCCGATTTAATCTCTACTTTTGCACCCTTCCAACTATATTCCCAAATTGGGATCTAAACCTGTGCAAGGCTCCTTTAAACGGTATAACCACTACCGTAAAACCGTTATCGCTATCATAACAGCCACTTAATTTATGAAGAAGATTATCTTATTTTTCCTTCTTACAGGTATCACTGTAAGCGCTCTTGCACAAAATCAGTTGGGCCTCTTTGCAGGACCACAAATGACTTCAGCGAAGTATGGTATCTATACCAAGAAACAACCGACCACTGCGAAGTATGGTTTCCAGGCCGGCGCTACACTGAAAGTCCCCTTTGATGTAAATCTTTTCTTTGCCCCTGCTGTCTATTACAGTATGAAGGGATATAAAGTAAAATATAACCGCAAGGCATTTCCCCCGGATACAACTGCTATTGATAACAATACAACTATTCATACCCTCGAACTGGCTTTTCTTCTTCAATACGATTTCAGCGGCGGCAAGCCAAATCATTGCTATGTCAAATTCGGACCTTCCCTCGATTTCCAATTAATAGGTAATGAAAAATACAATCTGAAAAATGGTACGAGTGTGAGTCGCAGTATGCCATTCAATTTTGGCACCTATGGCCATTATTCGGCCAGCATGATATTGCAGTTTGGGTATGAAATGGAAAGTGGGCTATTCTTTTTTGGACAATACAGCCATGGACTTGCCAGCATTAATAATGCAGATGGCGGACCCAGTATCAAGCACCGCGTTTTTGGATTGTCGATCGGAAAATATATTAATCGAAAAAAGGCAGTGATCAATACAGCGAATAAAGAGTAGCATCGTTGCACAACTCTCCTTAAATTATTGAAATTCAATTAATTATATTTGTTTTCGTTCTTAATCATTATTCATATTATTACGAAATATCAACTACCGATTGGCGAAAATATCTCCTACCGATTTGCATATTTGACCTTTTAGAGTATCTTTATCGCCTGCTTAATCCAATGCAGGTATTACACTATACATTCCTCTACGGAGTCCGATGATTACCATAACTGACTCAATATCCCTTACAAGATCGACTCGAATTTAAATCCTGGAGAATTTCCAAACTACCGTCTATTTTTTTATCCGCCCAAAAAACGAGCATGAAAGGGATTTTAAACTATTGTACCTATCGGAAGCATTATTATGCATTGTTGTGCTGCACATTATTTTCATTTCTATTTACTTCAGCCCAAAACCCGATCGTCACCGAAAATAATTTACCTGGAAACCCATCTACCGAATGGGATATCATCGGTGCCGGTGATCTTTCTATCCAGGGATTTGCCACTGACATCAGTGTAAACAGAGGCAATACTGTTCATTTTAAAATTAAAACAGACGCGACGGATTATTCTATCGCGATTTATCGTTTAGGATATTACAACGGCAATGGTGCCCGCAAAGTTGGAGATGCTGTGATCTCTGCTTCATTACCACAAACACAGCCTGATCCTTTTCAGGATACTGCGACAGGATTAGTTGATTGCGGTAACTGGACCGAATCTGCCCATTGGGATATTCCTGCTACCGCTGTATCCGGTATTTATATAGCCAAACTTACACGCGCCGATAATAACGGCTCCAGTCATATAGTATTTATTGTACGTGATGATGCCAGCACTGCTGATCTTTTCTTTCAAACATCAGATGCTACCTGGGAAGCGTATAATGTTTACGGAGGAAATAGTTTGTATGTAGGTACTACTTCATTACCT
>JBDTPD010000484.1:0-4039 GCA_039932855.1 Chitinophagaceae bacterium
CCTGCGACACCATCATCGAATTCTTTTCCAGTTTGAAGTGTGTAGGAGTAGCAGGCATATTTGGTAAAAGCTCTTTTGCATTCAGCTTCGGCATTTTACCAAAATTGCCAATAATGGCCTGAGAAAAATCAGTTGTATTCAGCGAAGTTTTGCTTTTATCTCCAAAATCACCTGTGTGTATTCCCTGTTCTAATGTATATAACAAGGCATTTTCAATCTCTGCTGCATTTTTCATATATCCCAAATGCCTTAGCATTGCTATGCCGCTTAATAACAATGCGGTTGGATTAGCAATATTCTTTCCAGCGATATCAGGCGCCGTGCCATGTACAGCTTCGAAAATGCAGATATAGTCACCAATATTTGCCGAAGGCGCAAATCCAAGACCGCCTACTAATCCTGCACAAAGATCGGATACAATATCTCCTTGCAGATTAGTCAATACAACTACATCAAAACTATCCGGACGTGTGACCAGTTTCATACAAAGGTCATCTACGATCACATCATCTGATTTCAGATCGGGATATTCTTTTGCTACTTCATAAAAGCATTCAAGAAATAAACCGTCTGTTATTTTCATGATGTTGGCCTTGTGGCCACAGGTAATACGCCTGGCTTTTTTCTTTCGCGCCATCTCAAATGCATATTTGATCACCTGCAAACTGCCGGGACGTGTAATAAAACGCCTGCTCAGCGCCACATCGTGTGTGAGCATATGTTCGATACCACCATACGTATCTTCGATATTTTCTCTTACTACCGTGATGTCGATCGGAATTCCGCTTTTGCTGAATACGGTATCGACTCCATGAAGTGTTTGAAAAACTCTTTTATTAGCATACGTGTTCCATGTCTTTCGTGCAGTAACATTGACACTTTTTACTCCTTTACCTTTTGGTGTTTCCATCGGGCCTTTAAAAAGTATTCCAAGATCTTCGATCACCAGTTTTGCTTCCGGTGTCATACCATTTGAAAAACCTTTGTCAAATACCCATTTCCCCATATCCACGAATTGGTATTCCAGGGGCGTTTTATTGGCGTCAAATATGCTGAGAACGGCATCCATTATTTCCGGGCCGATACCATCGCCCTTAGCTACAGCTATCTTCATACAGGAAAATTATTAACAATACAGGGTGTTATAGACGCAAAATTACGTTTTTGAAAAGGAAAAAGGATTATGGTTAACTCTCATGGCAGTTTTTCGTTATTTTTACTTAAACTGATTTGATATGAACAGCATGATCTCTGAAGGAGTGGAGGTAAGTGTTGAAACTTTTTATCAACCGGATTATAGCAATCCGATGCAATCAGAATTTATGTTCGCCTACCGCATCACGCTGGAAAATCATAATTCATTTCCTGTAAAACTTCACCGCCGCAACTGGCAGATATTTGACAGCAATGGCACACATCGGGAAGTAGAAGGAGAAGGAGTAGTAGGAGTGCAACCAACGATTCAGGCTGGTGAAAGTTACCAGTATGTGAGTGGCTGCAATCTCAGATCAGAAATGGGAAAAATGAAAGGGACCTATCAAATGGAAAATCTCGATACCCGCCAGATGTTTGATGTAAATATTCCTTCTTTTGAGATGGTAGTGCCGATGAAGAATAACTAATCCCTCTTTAAATTATAAATGATGAGTTATGAATTATGAATGTGGCGTAGCATTCACTAACTATCTATCAGGCATTCATAACTCTTAATTGACCTTAATCTTTCTCGTTCTTTCTTTCATTACCTCGATAGCCTGTTCACGGCTCGTAAACATATTGTTGATGTTTACAAGATTGTCAGCCAGTTTATCATAGCGTTTGGTCAGTAAAAAAGTAAATATGTGCAGGTAGTGAATGCCATCAAATACAATAGCTTTATTCTTTGCAAACTCATCTTTTCTTTTTAAGAACTCAGCAGGCATTTCTGTGTAATGCATTCCCGGACGAAGGTGATGAATGATATGGTAACCATCATTCCAGCAGATCTGGTTATAGTTTGTATTGATACAATTGATAGAACTGGTGTACAGATTATCCGGATTTGCACTATCAATAAATGCATGCTGTGTCCAATTGCCCAGCATCATTACCAATCTCGCAAATAACAATGGAATGATAAATACAACCAATGTCGCTTTCAGATTTACGAAACACATTCCGATGCAGAAAAGCAAATACACGTATTCACCAACAGTCAATCGCGTGTACAATTTTTTTCTTTTACGATCATATAAATAAATGATCGTGTTCTTTACTCCAACAAAAAGGAAAGTAAAAAAATAACGGAGAAATCCTTTTAGACTATCACGCTGGTAACCCATCGTGCTGCTGGTATCATCAGGCATATTGTTTTCGATGTGATGCATGCCAAGATGGTGACTGAAATATCCTTCCGGAGCATGACCAAACAATGGACAAACGATCCACGTGATATAAGCATGTATCCACTGGTAAGGTTTTTTAAAACATTTGCGATGGCAAATGCAATGCAGCATCAAACCAAACCTTCCTTTATAGTATAGTTGTGAAATATAGAAATAAGGAACAGCAGCTACCCACCACCAGATCCCTTTCAGTAAAGGTGTAAATAAAATAATGGCAGTGGTTACAACAATCAGGTGAATAGCGGTGAGCAAATAAATAAAAGGAAGGTCCCTTTTATCATTCATTAACCGAAGCCAGAATCTTTCATACCCATTCATCTTCTCCTTCGGTATGTAAACGGGGTCTGTTAATGCGGATAATGCTTTCATAATTGTATATCAGGCTGTGGGTAAGGTCACAATATAGACAATTTTCAGTCGGCAGTATGCAGCCGGCAGTCTGCAGTCTATCAGTCGGCAGTCGGCAATCACTCTCTGAATAGTGAAAAAACTTTATTTCTTCGGGGCATTAAATACACACTTTATTATAATGAATATGATTGCCGACTGCCGACTGCCGACTGCCGACTGATAGACTGCTGACTGTCACTTAGGTTTGTACTTCGCGTCTTCAATAATCTGTGCCACGGGTGTTTGCATGATCTGTTCAGGCTTCATGGTGGGGTTTTTGGCGGCAAATTTTTGAATAATCTGGCGACCTACCCATAGTCCTATATTACCCGGTGAATCTTCCTGGGAGAAAACACTGGTAAAAGGTCCTTCACCAATATAAGTCTGAATAGTAGCTGGATTGACTGAATAAAGATTTTCATTTTTAACAATATAACTCCAGATCAGGCCCTCATTAGCAGCGCACCAATCAAGTTGGTGTTGAGAATACCCGGTTTTAAGACTATCAGGCATATCAGGTAAAAACTTATCCAGTAACCACCATTGCTTGCCTTTTTCAATCATCTGATCTATCAGTGGTTTCGTATTGCTTTTATCGGGGAAAATATCATCAGTCACCAGTTTCATCACATCAGCAGCGATATAGTCACGGGTAAAACGGCGGCTGCGATAAAGCGGAACAATATTATTGACAAAATACTCGTCATTGTACAATGAATAATCTTTGCCCATATAGAATTGCAGGCTGATACCGATAAAACCGGGTCCGATAAAATTCGGACTGTAATCACCATTTGCCATTCTTGCCAAATCATCGCGGGAATTCATTGGTCCTATCACGGGAATAAGCGAAGCCGGAAGCTGGTAAGAAGGGAAATAATATTTTACATACCGGAAAGCTTTTTCCAATTCTGTTTTAACCGGACTAAAGTCTTTATAGATATGCTGGGAAGAATCGAAGACAGGTTTGTATGACCGGTAAAATGCCTTTACCCCATTTGCATCATTTACTCCAACTATGTTTTGCAGAAAGAGATTGAGAAAACTGGGATATTTTAGTTGAAGTGCATTCAATTCTTTTTCCAGGTTCATTGTATCCAGTGCAAAAAAATCCTGGTCGAATCGGTCCACTACCAGGTTTGTTTTGATATTGGATACATCCGGCGTGTTTTTCTTGTCTTTACAGGCAATAAACCCAAGCGGGAGAAATAACAGAAATGCAAATTTTTTCAAATCTTGCAGGTATCTATGGTAATTTGGGCTTG
>JBDTPD010000485.1:0-4022 GCA_039932855.1 Chitinophagaceae bacterium
CGAAAAGGGCTGCTCAGGCTGATCATGACCAGCGAATCAAGTCTCTTTGTTGAATCCTTATACGAGAATGGCCGCGAAATAAGCGCGAGGTTTTTATTCTCAATTCTCGAGGATATTTCTGTTAAATAAAATGGTTTAGCATTTTTTCTCCGCCACAGTTTATTCTCTTTTACCACCTTAAAATAATCACGTGAGCTGATATTTATTTTTTCTTGCGCATAATTAGTGGTGGCCCAGCGAATACGCTGTTTACCCGATGCATCTGCCCATGTAATATGAAGCAGGTAAGGATAAACAACAGGCTTGTACGCAATTTTATCCAATCTACCCGTATCGTTTATATGCCGGATCAGCATTTGCTCCGCTGAATCCATCTCCAGTAATGCCGTATCTATTTCATGGGTAAATGTTGAGTCGATATTATAAGCGAGCCGCTGTATATCATCATTCGCCTTTGAGCGTGTGAGCGTGAAATACATATACGTATTCAGCGCTGCCAGTATTACTATTGATCCAAGAATATGGATTGATCCCAATGAATAAACAGCATTACGTGCATGTAATTGTTCTGTGCGATGCATCAGGAATATCTTGAGCAACGGAAACATGAGTATCACCAGCATGATACCAATGACCAGCCAGAGTATAGCGTAAGTAGGTACATATTTTTTCTCCGTTTTATATTTCTCCAGCGGCATATACCCTCCAAGGGAAAATCTATATTGTCCGCCTGCAATGAAAGGGAGAAGAAATAATTTATATTCTTTACCCTGTATTTCTATCTGGCGTATATCGCCTGTTTGAATGGTTTCTCCTTTGCTGACTGAATCAGATGCGGACGTGCCGGTGAGATAAGCTGATACCGATTGATGTGAGATATCTAATTGGTCCCATAGTATCGTATCATTAACTGCAAGAAAGTAGTGTTGAAACAGATCATCACGCAGCAAAGGTTTTATGAATTGTTCAATAGATGCAGAAGCGACAGGAGATTCGTTTGTGGTGCTACCGGTATCTTTGAAAAAGAATTTCCAGTCATTAGAAAATTTGACAAAGAATTTTGGTAGTACGCTATCAACAGGATCAGGAACATTTTGGGTAAGTCCGTATTGTTCCTCGATGGATCCTATAGTTTGGTGAGTAGTTTTTCTTTTGATTGCCTTTAAAAAGTTCTTACTATTCTCTTCTGTATAGCTATCGATTTTTTTAGCAATGTTATTAGCCATACGATGGAGCCCACGAAAATTTCTTTCTTTTAGTTCAACTTCGTTTTTGGTAACAACTACATTGAAGTAAAAGAAAAAGATCCCACCTACTATCATCAGCGTGATAAAGGCAGGGGCATACCTTCCTGTGAACCAGGAGAAGAAAGCAGACATCTTATCAGATATATATGACATAAGCTGGCACTTGCCGTTCGATAAAGTAGTGGCTGTTCTTAAGCAGTGATCGTTCTATATGACGTAAAATTTTCCGGTGTAAGAACGTAAGTGGTAATAAATTTTCTCAGCTGGTCCGCAAGTACAAGATACAATAATGAGATTATCAGTAGCATACCCGGTATGTGTGATTTTACCGATCGGCAAGAAAGGGTTTATAAACGGAGGGGAGGGGCGTGTTTTAGCGGGAGGCTGGTAAGTTGAATGTTGAAAGTTGTATGTTGAATGATACCAGTGCTACATCTGAAGAGACATTAAATTATAGTACTACCATCTTTCAACCAGAAACTTTCAACCTTCAACATCTAATTTCCTTGCGATGGGATTGTCTTCAATAGTCGCCACCAGTATATGACCAAGCTGCTGGTACATTTTAAGAAAGTCAAAGGTGTTCCAGCTTTCTATAAACTTGCCATCTTTCATTCTGGAAATAGATATTCCTGTAAAAACAACTTCTTTGCCATTAGCATTTTTTGCTGTGACATGGCAGTAGAGAGCAGCTGTATCATGATCATGTACCAGTGATGTTACTTTCACATGAATAGTAGGAAATGATGCCCTGAAGTTCTTATAATACGTTTTGAAAATTTCGATCCCTTTGGTGGTTCCTACGGGATCAAGGCCATGGACGATAATGTCCTTGTGCATTAATTCATCTATGTATTTTTCATTGGCGCTGTTCCACACTTCCTCATACCATTTTATCAGATGCTCGTTAGTTGACATGATAGTGGATTTATATATATAGGTAAAAGTTAACTCATTATTCTGACAATGGCAACCCGGGCTATAGAATAGCTAACCCGCCTGTCCGGCGGGCAGGCACGGAATATCGAATTATGAAGTAAGGAAACTTAGTTGTTTATAAAAAAAACCCGCTACAAATGAAGCGGGTTTTTTTTATATAAGATATAATAGCCGATAGTTAAAAGCTAACAACTGTTCTTAATATCTGTAATGATCAGCTTTGAACGGACCTTCTTTGCTGACACCGAGGTATTCAGATTGTTCAGTAGTCAGTTCATCCAGTTGTACACCGATTTTTGAAAGGTGCAAACGAGCCACTTTCTCATCAAGGTGTTTAGGAAGCACATATACTTTGTTCTCGTAATTCTTGTGATTCTTCCAGAGTTCGATCTGAGCCAACGTCTGGTTAGAGAATGAATTACTCATTACAAAACTTGGGTGACCAGTAGCGCAACCAAGATTCACCAGGCGGCCTTCAGCGAGGATGATCACATCATGACCATCAATGTTGTAAATATCAACCTGTGGTTTGATCGTATCTTTTGTATGACCATAATTTGTATTCAACCAGGCAATATCGATTTCGATATCGAAGTGGCCAATGTTACAAACGATCACTTTATCTTTCATTACTTTGAAATGATCACCTTTGATCAGGTCGCGGCAACCAGAAGCAGTAACAACGATATCAGCTTCTTTTACTGCATCGATCATTTTCTTTACTTCAAAACCGTCCATTGCTGCCTGTAATGCGCAGATAGGATCGATCTCCGTTACAATTACGCGGCAACCAGCACCAGCTAATGAAGCAGCTGAACCTTTACCTACGTCACCATAACCACCAACAACAGCTACTTTACCAGCAAGCATTACATCGGTTGCGCGGCGGATAGAATCCACTAAGCTTTCTTTACAACCGTATTTGTTATCGAATTTGCTTTTGGTAACAGAATCGTTTACGTTGATAGCAGGCATTGGTAATGTGCCTTTTGCTACTCTTTCATATAAACGGTGTACACCGGTAGTTGTTTCTTCAGAGATCCCTTTTACATGCTGTACCAGTTCAGGATAAGTATCCAGAACGATATTAGTCAGGTCACCACCATCATCAAGGATCATATTCAAAGGCTTGTCTTTACCGCCAAAGAATAATGTTTGTTCAATACACCAGTCAGCTTCTTCCTGTGTTTGTCCTTTCCAGGCAAAAACACCGATACCAGCAGCAGCAATAGCAGCAGCGGCATGATCCTGTGTAGAGAAGATATTGCAGGAGCTCCATTTTACCTCAGCGCCTAAAGCTATCAATGTCTCAATGAGCACAGCTGTTTGAATGGTCATATGCAAACAACCAGCTACCCTGGCGCCTTTCAGCGGTTGGGAAGGTCCGTATTCTTTGCGGATTGACATCAGACCGGGCATTTCAGCCTCAGCCAGGCGTATCTCTTTGCGGCCCCATTCGGCTAACGAGATATCAGCCACTTTATAAGGCAGGGAAAAGTCAATGGATTTAGTTGCAGTTGACATATTTATCAGTTGTTTTATTTAGTCGGCAAAGGTATATTTATTATATGAAAAATGCCAATGAATGAGCCCCTTATTTGCGCACACTGAACAAACAATGCGGGCCTTTGAGTTTGCGCTTTTAAAACTAACTTTAGCCGCATCAAAAAGCATAGTATGTATACGTATGATACCGTCACCGCCGCAGTAAATGGTCTGAAAAAGAGAGGATATACGCTCGATTTCAACCTGGAAGAAAATTGCCTTATCTGCCAGGATAACAAGTTTAAATCAGAAGAATTCCACCCCCGCCTTTGGTTTCAGAAAACCCATAAC
>JBDTPD010000486.1:0-4017 GCA_039932855.1 Chitinophagaceae bacterium
CAGTCGCCTTAAACCCTCGCCACGCTCTTTCATCGCTCACATTAATTCACGCATTAACTGATCTTAACGAATGGCATACAGGTTTTAAGGAGATAAGAAGATATATGTCTGCAGATGGAAGCGACAAGGTCGAACACGTAGAACTTATTAAGGAGTTAATGACCGGAATTCATAATTTTTCGACCTCAGAGCGGCATGAAATAAAAAGAATATTCGACGAATTTTGTAAGTAGCCCTCCCAATTATTTTTGCCCGTGCTGACGACTTGAGGGAGATTAACGAGTACAGGACAATAAATCCATAAATAGCCAAAAATTAATTGATGCAAAAGAGAAAAAATGATTCAGGTTACCTGGTCGCATTAATTTTTACATTACCACTTTGCCTGATGATTAATTCGTCAGGCAAAATAACCCGTGCAGGTGGGCAAGCAAAATTGTCACAGGTAATGTTGGATACAATCGAAGGCGATTTCCTTTATGAGGTTAATGTTCCTTTAAAGGCGTATACAAGATTCGACCAAATTGAACGTGGAAATAACCTAATCATTTACGACAGCTTGTTTGCGTCCGGGGAAGTATCGCAAGCATATCAAAAGGGAATATTTATTTTGGATTACGAGTTAATAATTCAGGAATTTTTAAAGCAGCATAAAGACTTGCGTTTGACACAGGATCCTGATATTTGGAAATTCATAAAAAGAGTCAATCAGACTACTCATCAAAATGATAGTTTGTATATGAGCACTCTTTATTATGATCGATCCAAAATATTTTCTTTTAAACGAATTAGAGCTAAACTGGTGGTCGCACATCTTGGATTGATTAAACAATTGATACCTGCTTCTGATAATTACAAATGTTGCTATACGACAAAATTTGATAATCTCGATACGTATTTTGTACAGAATGTTCTTGAATTCAAAATTATTGAATAAGGATCTGGGGATCATATTTTGTATTTACGGATTGGCGGAAGACTAACAACAGCGTATTTAGAGAAAGGAACATAATAGCAAGTCAATATTAGTTATGATAATAAGTCTTAGCTCCAACGGAGCTGTCCACCTTCCATAGATTACCTGTAGTAAAAAAATAACTTTCTTTAATATCATAGTTGCAGATACACATAAGTCTCATTATGTAATCACCATTTATCCGATCATCCTAAAAACATAAACCGGCAGTGTTTTCACTTATGCTTTTCTATGCGAAATTTTTCTTTAGGTTGCACATGTACTACATCTTTATCGTATTTCCTTTATTGTCCAAGTGTTTACTTATGTTTTTCTTTATAAACTGATAGTAATAGTACTAGGGAGGCAAATCTGTTTTCTTAAGACTAATTTTATCTATCAATCCTGTTCGTACCTATAGAAAATAGTATTATGAAAACCATTCCTTTTTTTCTGCTTTTATTAGTGGCAACAACCCAACCACTTTTTTCTCAAAATACATTAGACAACGCCGGATTAACATCCGCGACTCCTTCCGCAGTGGCGTTTAGTTTACGAAAATTAAGCAGCGCTTATAACGGTCCGGCAATTAAAGTAAGAAGATCATCAGATAATGCGGAAGCAAACGTTGCTTTTGATGGCAGCGGGGGATTAACGGCTGCGAGTCTTGTAACGTTTACACCGGGTGTGACAGTTGGGTCTACCATGGGAACTACGCAAACAGGAACGATCACCTCTGATATTAGCAAAACAGGAACGATTACCATTAAAGCGACCAAAACAGGAACTATTACTGCAACAAACAGTTCTTTGACCGTAACCGGTACCGGTACCAGTTTTACTACAGAACTTGTAGTTGGTGATCGCTTATATAATTCATCTACTGGTATATTTTTAGGAGTAGTAGCATCTATCACCAATAATACTTCATTACAGCTTACGAATTACTCCACTATTCAGGTTACACTTGTTGGCTTTAAAACGACAAATGCCACGGTTACCGGAACCGGCACCGACTTTACCGGTGAGTTATCAGCAGGCGATCGCATTTTCAATACGTCCAACATTTATCTTGGTACAGTAACCACTATCACTAATGCCACTAACATGACGGTGAATGCAGCAGATGCTGTAACCGTTACATCAGTAAATTATAAAAGTACCCTGGCCACCATCACAGGTGTTGGTACAAACTTTACTACGCTAGCCGTAGGGGATCTGCTGATCAGTAATAGTACAACCTTAGGAATTATTTCTTCCATTGCAAATGCTACATCACTGACATTGACGACAAAAGCAGGTGCCGCAGTGTCAGCACTTGCCTATAAATCAACGACGGGTACACTTGCCTTCAGCACTTTTTATGCTGCTACTTCAGTATATGTAAATACATGGTATGATCAGAGTGGAAACAGCCGGGATGCTATCCAATTAAGGCCGGGTAACCAGGCAAGGATTGTAAATGCCGGTACATTATATACTGTAAATGGAAGAACATCCATTGAATTCTCTAACGCACTGACAGGTTACCTGCAAACAACAACAGTCGCTTCTTATCTTAATAATACATTGTACACCTTAAATAAGGTAACAGCGGAAGCAAGTATTAACCCCAATCTTCAGTTGCCGATCAGTACCACTGGTGGTAATGGTCCTAATAATACTATTTCACATTATGGATACAGAAGTTCATCTCAATTCACAGTAGCGCAGTATGGAAATGATCAGAATTTTAATGCTACGCCGAGTACATCGCTCGAGTTGCATACATCCGTAAAAATATCAACGGCCTCCAGCCAGTTTTATAAAAATGGGATATCACTCGGAGTATTGAGTAGCGGCGCACCATCAAATCTCAGTAATGTCGGCGTATTAAGCATTGGATTTTATACCCCCACTGTTTCCTATTATAATGGATCTATTTCTGAACTCACGGTGTTCTCCACCGCACTCGGCACTGTTGATCTGACTTTACTCGATGACAATCAACTGGCTTATTATAATATTGTCACTACCTATTGGACGGGTGCTGTTTCAACTGACTGGACCAATACAGGTAACTGGTCCACAGGTATTGTACCTACTATTACGAGTCCTTCAATTGTAGTAATTCCGGCTGGTAAACCTCGCTATCCTGTTATCAGTGCTGTATCACCGGCAAATAGTATTTCATTGGAAGTAGGTACTTCCTTAACTGTTACCGGTACATTGCAATTAGCAGGAACTCTTAATAACCTTGGTACCTGTACGGTAAGTGCCGGAACTATACAATATGTAGGATCTGCACCACAGGCTATTACTGCAAATACTTTTGCTGGTAATGCTATTCAGAATATCGTTATCAATAACAGCACAGGTGTTGCATTGAATGGAAATATAAACATCTCAGGTAACCTCACTTTTTCAGCAGGGAAATTATCAATTGGTACTTCCACATTAACACTCGGTGGTACTGTTATCAATACCGTTGCAGGTGGTTTGACAGGGGGCTCAAATAGTAGTTTAATAATGAATGGTGCTGTTAGTACAACACTCAGCTTCGATCAGACAACTTCAGCTACTACTAACGCACTGAAAAATTTAACCATTAATAGTACCGGACAAATAATAACGCTTGGAAATAACCTTGTATTGAGCGCGGGTGGTACAACTACATTCACAGCAGGTAAATTAGCTATTGGTGCGACCACGCTTACTATTCGCGGTGCTGTTGTAAATACAGTGAATGACGGATTGAGAGGTAATTCATCCGGTACATTGATTGTTGATGGTACATCAAGTCCGACGCTTAGTTTCGATCAGACAACACCTGGCACAACAAACTTGCTGGGAACCTTAACAGTTAATTGCAGCGGCCAGACCGTGACACTTAACAGAAACCTTTCTATTCAATCTATATTGAATCTAACGGCAGGTGTATTGGCAGATGGAGGAAATCAAATCAGTTCTACAGGTTATACCCGAATTTAGAATTTAACTGCTCGTTCTAGGATTAAAGAGATTTAAGCGGCTTCAGATTTTATATGTCTGATAATTTCCGCTGGGACGATTTTGCCTATTAT
>JBDTPD010000487.1:0-4011 GCA_039932855.1 Chitinophagaceae bacterium
GATTATACGGGTAATAAAAATGTTTTCTTTCATAAGCTGAATCAATCCTATCATAAGCTGGCAAACATCTTCTTACCAACCGTAACGCCAATTGGCGGGTATCGTAAGAGTCAATATGTTCAAGTGTTCGATTCGTGATGAATACAACAGGAACTATTTGTACCAAAAATGAATCGTACATTTTAATATCATAATAGAACGATTCTGATTCGCTGCTTGCAACAGGTATCGCACCCTGCATATAAACCCAGTCAACATCAAGGATACGTTTATATACTTTGCGGATGTCATGTTTCTTTAAAAATTTCCGTTCATCAGACGTTGCCGTTTCTGTTCGCCAATAATAATAGGCGCGCTTGACAATAACGTCTTGCTGTTTCTTGTGAGAACAGGAACAAATTAGCAGAACAATAAATAAGAAGAGATAGAAAGGCCGTGACCCGGGGGAAGCATCCATACTGGTGCTTCACAATTTTAAATGCAAAGCAGTAAGCTAATGTAAAAACATTTTTGACGCTTTACTAATGGATTCTTGTTAAAATGAAATTAATACCTCTTTTGCCGGTAAGACGGGAAGGCGGTAAGGAACGTTTCTTCTCGTCTTACCGCCTTCCCCAAAATATCTTTCGAAAATTAATTGCCAAGTCCTAGTGACTTTAGAAAATCAGCAATTGCTTTATTGAGCTCTGAATTTTTTTCTTTGGTAAACTTGCCATGCAATCCGCCTTCGACCGTCATGAACTGAGTATTTACACCCATGTCTACAAACTTTTGATGCAGTGCAACAGACTGTTGGTAAGGCACGGTTGGATCAGCATCACCATGAACGATAAAGGTGGGTGGACTATTCTTATTTACATAGGTCATCGGTGAAACCGTCATTGCAAATTCTTTATCCTTTGCTTTGCTACCCAACCAGTTGGTAGCGGATTTGCTCGTAAGGTTCGGACCATAACCCCAATCCCAGACATCAGCAATTCCATACTTGTCAATGATGGCGGCTACCTTAATATTATCTACACCCGGACAGTTGGTATCGAAGCGATGATCATTTCCCAACAAGCCACCCATGAGTGCAAGATGTCCGCCGGAACTACCGCCCATGATGACGATCTTATTGACATCAATATTCAGGTCCTTCGCATTTTTTATCAGGTAAATAAGGGCGCACCGGGTATCCTCGATCGCGGCCGGCGCGGTAGCCTGGCCGGTTAGACGGTATTCGATATTGGCAACGGCAAACCCCATTTTGAAAAAAGTATTGAAACCGGTCTGGGATTCTTTGACGCCGTGGTTCCAACCTCCGCCGTGTATATTAATGACGACCGGGGTCAGGCCCTTGCTTTTCGGTGGCAGGTAGAGATCCATCTTGCCTTCCCAATTATTGACTTTTGTATAGACAACATTTAACTGCGATGTAAATCCTTGCGGAAAGTCAACTGCCTTATAAGCTGTGTCCGCATCTTGCCCTATGCTGATCAATGAAATGAAGAAAGAAACAGATGCTACAAGTATTTTTTTCATTTTCTATAATTATTAAAGAGTGGTAATCATAATTCCTATGTGCGCCTATGATCCTATGTGGTGAAAAAGCTGATGTCTTGAGGGTTCATTGCATCAGCATTAAAGAAGCTCTCTTAACACATAGGATCATAGGAACATAGGGCACATAGGTTAATATCCCGGATTTTGTTGAATATCCAACTGCGTATTCGTATCAATCTCATGCTGCGGTATTGGTAATAATAGTTTATCCGCTGTTACATTTCCCTGCAACTCCGCCAATGTTGGTGTCGGTGGCAGGTAATGACTATAATGCGCCGCATACTCATCAGCAAAATGATCTTTCATTGTTTGCTGTGCCGTAATGGTTGTCAGTGTGGTATTGAAACGAACAAGATCAAACCACCGCTGATTTTCAAAAGAAAATTCGATTCTTCTTTCATTGGATAATGCCCTTTCAAATTCTGCAACAGTAGTAATATTCGCCATTGTATAATTTGGCAGACCAGCTCTTGGTCTTACACTATTGATCATATCCAATGAAGGTTGCGTATACCCTTGCGCCTCTGCCATCATTAATAATATATCTGCATAACGAAGGATCGGCCAGTCATTTTCTGCATCATCTGTAATAATAACAGGAGAGAAAAATTTCTTTACATATAACACCTGGCCGGTACCAGAACCAAACGTCGCGATCAACGTTGGTTTTCTCAGATCACCATTTGTTGCGGTATCAAGATCAGCGGTAGGATAATTTAATCCATCACCATCGCCATTGATAACGGTAGAACCAGTACCTAACGGAGCAAAGGTGTTAGCAAAGGTCGAACCAAGACCTAATCCACCAGCTTTGTATCGCACAGCAAACATGATCTCGGAATTCATTTCATTGGTAATAGAAAATACATTGGCATAATTGCTTTGCAAAGCATAACCACTGTTCTGAATTACATCCTGCAATTGAGTGATAGCTTCTGGTTTTCTATTGAGCGTGAGATATACTTTTGCCAATAAACCTTCCGCGGCCCATTTGGTAGCACGACCAAGATCAGCAGGTGCTATCTGTGCATACTTCAAATTATTCATTGATGTAGCAGCCGTTTTCAGATCGGCTTCGATCAGTTTATAAATATCAGCAACAGCTGCGCGGTTTGTTGCTTTTGCTTGTGCCGGAGAAATAGGCTCGTGCACCAGGAACACACCACCAAATAACCTGACGAGATTAAAATAATGGTAGGCGCGGATAAACATTGCCTCACCAGCCAGTTGCTTGCGATCTGCATCAGCAATCGGAATAGTAATATCAACAAAACTGATGGCTCCGGTTGCAGGATTATATATAACTCCTAATTTTTGTAAAATAATATTGGCATTGTGTATATTATTATAAGTAGCCAGCCAATAGTTATAGATCTGGATTTGCGATGGACTTGGTGTAAACATATCCAGGTCACTTATATCGCGGTTAGCCGAGTTGGTACTGCCGGGACTTCCCTGTTTGGAATTATCGCTACGCAGTTCGGTGAACTGCCACTCATTCAACATTGGTTTTTGCAAACCATTATAGCAACCAGTAAGTGCAGCTTTCACTTCCTGGTAATTGGAATAATATGTTCCTGTATTCAGATTTGATTGAGGATACAGGTCAATTGTTTTTTTGCAGGCACCTAAACCAGTACAAAAAATAAGAATGATAGCATTTCTGAGTTTCATGTTTTTATTTTTTGAAGGTTAGAAGTTAACGTCAAGTCCAAAGAGAACCGTTTTTGGTAATGGATACGCTCCTCTTTGATAACCATCCACCAGTGGAGTATTGTAAGGTCCTGTCGTGAATCTTGCTTCAGGATTGATACCACGATAACCACTGGCTGAATGATAGTAAAGATTTTGCGCAGAGAAATAAAATCGCATAGAATTTATATGCAATGATTTTGTCATCTTGCGTGGCAATGTATACCCGATAATCATTTCACGCAATGCATAGTAAGAAGCATCTTCTACTACATAATCAGTCAGCATCCAGTTGAACCCAACAGTAGAGTAAGGAGTCTTACCATCACCAGGGAACATTGGGCTGAGCCATCTATTTGTATTATAATTCTTATTATATCGTTTTGTTTCATTGTAATTCGGGTCACCATTGATCAATTCTCCACCTTGTGATCCTTGTAATAAAAAACTAAAATCGAAATTTTTGTATTTGAAATTATTGGTCACCCCCCAGATGAAATCAGGATATGGATTACCAATTACTCCACGATCATTATCATCGATCTTATTATCACCATTTATATCAACCAATTTTAAACCGCCGGGTACAAACAGGTTGCTTAATCCACTGGATAAACCAGCTGCCTTAGCATCATCGATTTGTTTTTGTGATAACCAAACGCCGTCTGTTTTAAATCCGAAGTATTGCACGAGCGGACCGCCGGGTTTATTCAGGTATAACTCTGTACGCTCACCCTGGTTTAATAAGAATGCTTCTTCTCCCAGTTCAATTAT
>JBDTPD010000488.1:0-4010 GCA_039932855.1 Chitinophagaceae bacterium
ATCCATTTTGATCACTGAATTTTTTCCAAACTTTATTAGTATAAAGTGGCGTATAGGGAAAATCTTTTTTTACAGCAATCGTATCAGCATTACTATGTTCATCTATTACTTTAGAAAACTTCTGTTCTTTATTTAATAAAAAATCAGCGATCAATTTTTTATCGGGATCAGGTATCTGTTGAAACGAAGGCATTCTTCCACTACCCGATCTCATCAGGTTAATGATATCATTTTCTGAGCGCTTTTTAGAAATATTCAAAAGACCCGGAAATACATCACCACTTCCTTTTCTATCCATACCATGACAAGCTGCGCAATTTTTTACATACAATCCATTGCCAGCAGATAACGACGCAATTTCTCTATTGCGCGTTTCCATATCGATCATCTGTAGCTCCCACGCATCCTGGTTAGCATTCTGATAAAGTATACCATCCGGATCAATGGCATTACCACCCCATTCTGCACCACCACTATAACCAAACAATAATGTACCTGTTGTATTAGGAGGCATAAATTGATTAGCAGGTTGAGGAAATTCTGCCAGCCTTTTCTTTACGTACTCATGCGCTTCAGGAGAGATATTAGTGAGATCATCTTCAGTAGCGACGGTCTGTCTTACAAACGGCAATGGTTTCAATGGAAATTTTTGCGTAGCATAAGGATGTTCACCAGGCAATCCGTTCACCGGCACTGCGCGTTCCTCGATAGGAAACAATGAAACACCGCTATCACGATCCAGTACATATACATACCCATCTTTGGTAGCCTGCACGACTACATCAACTATTTTTCCATCATGATTTACCGAAACAAGATTTGGCGGACAGGGAATATCGCGATCCCAGAGATCATGATGAATAGTTTGAAAATACCATTTCATCTTACCCGTCTCTGCATCGAGGGCCATGATGCAGTTGGCAAATAAATTACTTCCTTCACGATCGCCGCCATAAAAATCTGATGAAGGTGAGCCGGTACCAAAATAAACTGCCACTCTTTTTTCGTCAACCACTAATCCGCTCCAGTTATTAGCGGCACCTATTTTTTTATACGCATCTTTCGGCCAGGTATCATAACCAAATTCACCGGGCTGAGGAATAGTATGAAATACCCATTTCAATTTTCCGGTAACTACATCAAAGCCACGCACATGTCCCGGCGCTGCATCACCACTCTCCGTAACACTTGATCCGATGATCAATGTATTCTTATAAATAACACCAGGTGTAGTAGCGGTCACAGAAAGATTGCTGACATCATGACCCAGATTAACATCCAATCCTTCATGCAGATCCACTTTGCCACCAGTTCCAAAACTTTCAACCGCTTTACCTGTTTCTGCATTGATAGCATAAAGAAATGCTCCGGCTGAGTAAAGTATGCGTTTATCATTATTCTGTTCCCAATAGATAACGCCACGATTAGTATTAAATTTCTGCCTGTCTTTGAGTGGTTCAAATTTCCAAAGTTGTTTTCCGGTAACCGCATCAAGTGCAAACACGTTTAATGAAGCAGTAGTAGCATATAAAATACCATTGAAAATAATGGGTTGACATTGAATTTCTCTTACCTGGCCATTGTCTTCTCTCGCATCGTAGGTCCATGCTACTTCGAGATGACTAACGTTACCAGCATTTATTTGTGTTAAGGGAGAATAACGATTCCCGGCTTTATTGCCGCCATAAGTTGGCCAATCAGTATGCGTTTTAATATCAGTGTGATCGTGATTGTTACATCCGGCAACAATCAACCAGCCGACTATCAGTATTGTAACAAACTGCTTCATGCAGTAAATTCTTTTTTACTTTTGTTAGATTCTTTGATCGCTATCATTGTTACGATGGCAGATAGCAGAAGAGAACCGGCCATAAAAATATAAGAAGCGCCAAATCCCCCTGTACTTCCATTTAAATAACCAACAAGATAAGCACCGGCAAAAGATCCTAGTGCACCAAAACTATTGATGAGTGCAATAGCGCCACCTGAAACATTTTTAGGTAAAACTTCAGTGATGATCGCAAAGAATGGTCCGTAGGGTGCATACATAGCCCCGCCGGCAATGACGAGCAATGCAAATGATAACCAGAAATTATGCGTACCTGCCAAATAAGAGGCATAGAACGCAATAGCGCCAATCAACAGAAATGGCCAGACAAAGATTTTTCTTTTTAATTTTTTATCGGAAAAATGAGAAGTCGTGATCATAGTGATGATCGCTAATAAAAAAGGTACTGCGGCGAGCCATCCTGTTTTAACAATATTCATCTGGGGCGCTGCATTAATGATAGATGGCAACCAGATAACAAAACCATACACACCAATACTCCAGAGCGCATATTGAAGCGATAATAAAATAACCGTTTTGGATTTGAATGCTTCCGCGTAATTCTTAACTGGCTTGATACCTCGCTGCTCATGATGCAATGCTTCTTCAAGATCATGCTTCTCTGTATCGGTCAGCCATTTTGCATTGGCAGGCACATCTACTACCAATCTCCACCAGAAGAATGCCCAGATGATAGCAGGCAATCCTTCATAGATAAACATCCACCGCCAGCCAACTGATTTTATTAAATAACCTGATAAAATGGACATCCATAACAAGGTGGCAGGATTACCAAGAATTAAAAAGGTATTTGCACGTGAACGTTCTGACTTGGTAAACCATCTGCTTAAAAATATCAGCATAGCTGGCATCACGGCGCTTTCTACAACGCCCAACATGAAGCGGATAACGATCAGCACATTGATATTACTAATAAGACCCGTTGCCATAGCTAACCCACCCCATAGGATCAGCGACCAGAAAATTAACTTCTTCGCACTTTTGTTTGCTGCATACAATGCACCGGGGATCTGAAAAAAGAAATAGCCAAGGAAAAACAATGATCCTAATAAAGAGGATACGTCCGCATCAATGTGCAGGTCCTTTGCCATACCGCCTGCTGCGGCAAAGCCAAAATTTGCACGGTCAAGATAGGCAAGACTATAGGTGATAAAGGCAATAGGAATTAGCCGGTACCAACGTTGCCTGGCAATCGTTTTTGCCATAATACTAGTATGATTTAATTATAGTGAACGCTTAACTATGTCAACCACGTTTGCCATTACTGATGGCTTGCATCAATCCCCTCATGTAACCAAAAGCATATAATGATCCGATATTGCTGTAACCGGGATGTTCATTACTATCACCAGCCATGGTAGGAACGTGATCAGGCCTGATCGGACCTTTGAAACCAATATCGTAATAAGCTTTCATCGCCGCATACATATCGATCTGTCCTTCGTCGTGAAATGTTTCGGTGAATTTTATACTTGGCTTCTTACCACTCAGGTCCTGCACATTTCTGAAATGCACAAAATGGATCAATCCTTTTTTTCCAAAATCTTTTACGACGGTTGGTATATCAGCGCCCATTAATGAAAAATTTCCCTGGCACATGGTGATGCCATTGCTTGGACTCTTAACGATCTCTGTCATTCGTTTGAAATTCTCTACGCTGGTCATAATGCGTGAGATGCCTTTAATACTATCTACTTGCGGATCGTCGGGATGCATAGCGAGTTTCATTCCTATCTTTTCAGCTTCGGGAACAACTGCTTTTAAAAAGTATTCGAGATTTTTCCAGAGTGTTTCTTTTGAGACTTCACCATATTCTGTTACCGGAAGATTCTTTACGTCTTCATAATCGAAAGCAGTAACTAATGCTCCGCCCCTTCCAGGTCTGTCCATCTGTGTACGGTACCAGCTTACTACCGGCATCCAGTTATAACAGATGATATCTATACCTCCGTACTGTTTCAGATTTTTCATGAATGTGATGAAGTTGGCGATCTCTTCATCTTTACCAGCCAGACCTAACTTTATCTTGCTACCCAATGAGGGAGGACCTTCAATCACATTCAACTTCAATCCTACTTTCTCCCATGCTTCTTTATTTGCCGTAAGTGCTTTTGGATCCCAGGGGTTGGCATCTTTTATTCCACTGAGTGCAGGGTTGATC
>JBDTPD010000489.1:0-4009 GCA_039932855.1 Chitinophagaceae bacterium
AGATGATCTGAATATAAAGATCTCGAGAAATAGCGGAAGTGCTACTGATGAATACTTGCTGAGAAAAATCATTAGATAAGAATGTCTGAACCGCGATTTGGGAGGATTAAAAAGATTTTAAGGAAATACAAGAACACGGGAAATACAAGAACACGGATGACACGGATTATAAGGATCATCACGGATTTTTTATTAAAAAATTAATCAGTGCAAATCTTTGTTATCCGTGTCATCCGTGTTCTTGTATTTCTTTCCCAAAATCTTTTTAATCCTCCCAAATCCTGGTTCAGACATCTTTATGAATCTCCGATGTAAAATGAAACTCTATCTCCGGATTATTTGTCTTCTCTGTATTCAGATACCATTCACTTTGCGCGAGGTAGATCATGTGGCCATCTTTGTCGGCGCCGATATTAGCTTGTTTGAAACGGGCAAACTCTTCGAGTTTAACGGGATCCTTACTGGTAAGCCAGCAGGCTTTATAGAAAGGTAAACTGTTGAATACAACTGATGCGCTATACTCATGCAGTAAGCGATACTGAATAACCTCAAACTGTAATTCTCCTACACAACCGATGATCTTTTTATTACCACCGAACTGCGTGAACAACTGCGCGACTCCTTCATCTGTCAATTGCAATAATCCTTTCTCCAGTTGTTTTGTTTTCATCGGATCCTTATTCACTACCTCTTTAAATATTTCCGGGGAGAAAGAAGGAATGCCGGTGAAATAAAAATCTTCTCCTTCGGTAAGTGTATCACCGATCTTGAAGTTGCCGGTATCAAATAAACCAACTACATCCCCGGGATAAGCATCTTCGATAATGCTCTTATCACGCGCCATGAAACTATAAGGATTACTGAATCGGACTTCTTTATCCAGACGTACATGATGGAAATATTTATTTCGTTCAAATCTTCCGGAACATACACGCATGAACGCGATACGATCGCGGTGCTTTGGATCAAGGTTGGCATGAATCTTAAAAACAAACCCGCTCAGCTTATCTTCTTCCACATCTACTTCACGTACGGTAGTCTCGCGGCTGCGTGGTGTAGGGGCAATTCGGATAAATGTATCCAGCATTTCTTTTACACCAAAATTGTTGATAGCGCTTCCGAAAAATACCGGCCCCACTTTACCTGCTAAGTATTTTTCTACATCGAGTTCGCCGTATACACCATCTACCAGTTCTACATCTTCGCGTAACTGTGCCGCATCTTTATCGCCAAGTTTTACATCCAGTACCGGATCAGACAGATCGGAGATGGATATATTGTCTTCATTGTTTGCTTTTGTATTCGCGGTGAATAAAAGCAAATCTTTATCATACAGATCGTATACACCTTTGAATTCTTTACCGCTATTGATCGGCCAGGTCATCGGGTGCAAGGAGATGCTGAGTTCTTTTTCAATTTCTTCTAAAATATCAAAGCGGTTCTTACCATCGCGGTCCATTTTATTAATAAAAACAATGACCGGTGTATCGCGCATGCGGCAGACTTCCATCAACCGTCTTGTTTGTTCCTCTACCCCATTCACGCTATCTATTACCAGGATAACGCTATCCACGGCGGTAAGTGTACGGTAAGTATCTTCTGCAAAGTCTTTGTGGCCGGGTGTATCCAGCAGGTTGATCAGCGTTTTATTGTATTCAAAGCTCATCACGGAAGTGGCGACGGAGATACCTCTCTGCCGCTCGATCTCCATGAAATCGCTGGTCGCGTGTTTTTTTATTTTATTGCTTTTTACAGCGCCGGCTACCTGGATGGCACCCCCGAAAAGAAGGAACTTTTCAGTAAGGGTGGTTTTACCGGCATCGGGGTGACTGATGATAGCAAAGGTGCGTCGGCGTTGTATTTCGTTGTGATATTTCATAAAGAAGCGCAAAGGTACGGGTTCAAATTAATTATGAATGATGAGTTAAGAATTATGAATGGCGGACCATCTGAAAATTCATAACTCATAATTCATAATTCCAGCCTTAAATCCAGTCCCAAACTGTAAATTTGACCTATGTTCCGCCAGACCATCGCAATCATCATCAGCAGTTTTATCATGGCCATGCAGGAATTGTGGAAGAATAAGCTCCGCACATTCCTCTCGCTGTTTGGTATCACCATTGGTATCTTTTGTATTATCGGCGTACTGGCCGTGGTGAATAGCCTCGAGCGGAATATCAAGAATGAAATAAAATCTTTCGGTACCAATACCATTTACGTAGATAAATGGCAATATGGCGGTGGTCCCGATTATCCCTGGTGGAAATATGTAAACAGACCCGTACCAAAGTTTGCTGAGTTGAAAGAAGTAGAGGGCAGAACCACCAGCGCGAAATATTCCGCTTTCAAGATCAGCGCCAATGATAATGTAGAATACAAAGGCAGTATCCTTTCCAATGTAAATATTTACGGCATTACCGAGGACTTTAACCAGATCCAGCCAATCGATATTACGGATGGACGCTATCTTACCGATGGAGAATTCAACCAGGGAAGCAGTGTAGTGGTAGTAGGAATTGATATCGCGGAAAAATTGTTTGGTTCAGCTGAGCTGGCTGTCGATAAAATGATCGATATGCGTGGCAAACGCGCAACCATCATTGGAGTAATAAAAAAACAGGGACAGCAAATGATCGGTGGCTGGGCCTTTGACCAGAGTGTGATCATCCCCTACCGCTTTGCACGCACAATGATGAATGAATTGAGAGCCGATCCATTGATATTGGTACAGGGAAAGGATAATTTGTCGAGCAAGGCATTGAAAGATGAACTGACCGGCACCATGCGAGCGGTACATAAACTTGCTCCTACCAAAGACGATGATTTTTCGTTGAATGATATCAATGACCTGAGTGATTCTATCAGCGATGCGTTTGTAGGATTAAATATCGGTGGCGCTATTATCGGCGCTATCAGTTTGCTGGTGGGTTTATTTGGGGTAGCTAATATCATGTTCGTGTCGGTACGCGAACGGACCGGGCAGATTGGTTTGAAAAAAGCGATCGGCGCAAAGAACCGGATCATTCTCACTGAATTCTTACTGGAGTCATCTTTCCTTTGTATCGTTGGTGGATTGATTGGCCTCTTACTCGTCTTCGTGCTAACGCAAATTCTAAGCGGGGTACTCCACTTCCCTATCTATATTTCTGTCTCCAACATGGTATGGACCTTACTCATTTGCATCTTTGTCGGCATTGCAGCCGGAATCATTCCCGCCTATAAAGCGTCTAAGATGGATCCTGTGGTAGCGATCAGATCCAAATAAAGTCAAAAATCAAAATTAAAAAGTCAAAAAATGAAGATGCACTACTTTTGCATTTTGACTTTTGAATTTTGAATTCTTATATGCCAGTAATTCTTGCGATAGAATCTTCCTGTGATGAAACATCAGCGTCAATATGTAAAGACGGAAAGATTCTTTCCAATTTTATTGCCAATCAAAAAGTACATGAGAAGTACGGAGGTGTGGTACCCGAACTCGCCAGTCGTGCGCATATGCAAAACATTGTACCCGTCATCACTGCCGCACTAGAAACTGCCGACTGCCCACTGTCCACTGTAGACTGTATCGCTTTCACTCAATCACCCGGTCTCATCGGATCTTTGCTGGTAGGATCACAGTTTGCAAAATCATTAGCGCTATCATTAAATAAACCATTGATCGCGGTACATCATATGCAGGCGCATGTACTCGCCAACCTGATCGATGATCCCAAACCATCATTTCCTTTTCTTTGTCTCACCGTTAGTGGCGGACATACACAAATCATTCATTGCATTGCACCCAATAAAATGGAAATTATTGGCGAAACCATTGATGATGCTGCCGGCGAAGCCTTTGATAAATCTGCAAAATTATTAGGACTACCCTATCCGGGTGGCCCACTAATAGATAAATATGCCAAGGAAGGAAATCCACTTCGCTTTAAATTTCCCGAGCCAAGGATAGCAGATTTTAATTTTAGTTTCTCCGGCTTAAAAACTTCCATTTTATATTTCCTGCAAA
>JBDTPD010000490.1:0-4008 GCA_039932855.1 Chitinophagaceae bacterium
TCATTGGTATTTTTATCAATGGTAGCAGATGCATACAAACTATCTTGCCCGGCCAGCACTTTATTGTCCTGCAGCAAAGGCACTACATTGGTTCCTTTATTAAGAGAGAATAATTTTTGTACATAATAATTGGGGGTTCCGTAGACATGAAGATTATCTACCCAGATCATATCCGGTGTCCATTGCCATCCATCTATGTTGGCAAACAATGGCGCATATGATGCCATGTATACTACACCGGCATTACGTTCCATTCCCGTCATGAATGCTGCTTCGGCAATAGCTGTTTCCCAGTTATTCTTATTATTTACACTGACTGTCTTATCACTTTGTGCCGCGTATTCACCAGCAAATACTTTTGAACTATTACGATCATAGTTATCATAACGGGAAGCATTTTGCAAAAACCATTCAGGACGACGATAATAATGTTCGTCGATCACATCTGCATGCATCTTTCTTAATTCACCATTCAAATAATCAAACCGTTCGCCATTAGGATCAGTACCGGAACTATTAATGAGTTTTATGTTTGGATATTTTGCTTTGATCGCTTTGGTGAAAAGTTGTAACCGTTCTACGTACTGAGGGCCCCAGTTCTCATTGCCCACTCCCATCATTTTCATATTGAATGGTGCAGGGTGTCCCATATTTGCACGCACCTTACCCCAACCTGTCGATGCATCACCATTGGCAAACTCAATAAGGTCGAGTGCATCTTGTATGTAAGGATCTAATTGATTAAGTGGAACGAGTTCGGCTGAATTGAATTGACAAGCCATTCCTGCATTTAAGATTGGCAAAGGTTCTGCTCCGATATCTTCGGCTAATTGAAAATATTCGAAGAAGCCAAGTCCAAACGTTTGAAAATAATCAGGCGTAGGACGATGCGCAAATTCAAAGTTCCATCGATTGACGATAAGTTGTCTTTCTTCAACAGGGCCTATTGTTTTTTTCCATTGATAACGCTGAGAAAGATCAAAACCTTCTACGATACAACCACCAGGAAAACGAATGAAACCGGGTTTCATGTCTGCCAGCATTTGTATCATATCGGCGCGCATACCACCGGGACGATTTTTCCAGGTATCCTGTGGAAATAAAGAGATCATATCCAGATCAATCGTACCATCACCTTCAAACCAGATGTTCATTGATGCTTTTGGCACAGTGGCAGTAGCATTAAAATTAGCCGTGACTTTTTTCCATGCATCTCCGTTGCCTGTCGTAGCGATAGTCGTTCCTCCAATGTTCTCTCCCTTATCATTTATCAATTCAACATGCATTTTTACGTTGGAAGATGATTGGCGATACATGACAGAAAAATCATAGCGAAGATTATTCTTAATACCCATTCCACGGAAACCTTCATTATTCAACCCTATTGTCCCTTTTGCATTGTTATGTAAAGTGATATGAAGAAACCTTGGATTAGCGGTATCCATCTTCTGACGATTCATAACCAGGAAATCTCCTTCCGTCAACGGCTTGCCCAATACTTTCCATCCCATCATAGGGCGATAGAATTCAAAAGAACGATTCTTTACCATTTCTGCATAAATACCACCATCTGCACCAAGATTAATATCCTCAAAGAATACACCCCACATAGTAGGTTGCACATCGGCAACTAATTTATCTGCATTGACGGTGATAATACTTTTTGTCTGACCTGCCGAAGAAAGTGCCAGCACACATACCGAAAATCCTGTTACGGCCAATTGACGAAACTTCATTATTCTATCTTTTTATTATTAAACGATATTCTTCTTACTGGTTATTTATTTTAATTCAAGCACTACCACAGAAAATGGTGGCAATGTAACACTCAACTGACTATCTGTTTTCTTAAAATTCTTAAATGCACCCGGTTTTATTTTATCAGGCACTTCAAACGTATTATGATCCTGTAATTTTCCTGACGTCAATATCCTTCCTGTGATGTTTGTATATTTTGCTCCGCGTATATCAATAGTGATCTCCTGCGTTTTACCGGCATCAATATTTACCAATGAAATATGCGTGAATCCATTCTTATCTTTTGATGCGGAAGAAGAAACAGCTGGCAATTGCTGATTGCCTACTACGTATCTATTACCCGTAATAGTAAGCGGGATCATCACTGCATCCTGGTGCACATTATACATCTCCATGACATGATAGGTAGGCGTCAGGATCAGTTTTTCTTTATTGGTAAGAATAACGGCTTGCAACACGTTTACTGTTTGTGCAAGCGCAGCTACGCGTACCCTGTCGCAATGATTATTAAAAATATTAAGTGTAACACCTGCGATCATTGCATCGCGCATAGTGTTTTGCTGGTAAAGAAATCCTGGGTTGGTTCCTGGCTCTACATTGTACCATCCACCCCATTCATCTACTACCAATGCCGTTTTTTTAGCCGGATCATACTTATTCATGATTGCAGAATGCTTCGTAACCAATTCATCCATCCGCAATGCCGTTTTCATGGTAGCAAAATATTGTTGCTCGGTAAAATCAGTGGATGATCCTTTATTTGTCCATTCTACAAAAGAATAATGATGCAGCGCTACCCCTTCTACAAGATTTCTCGGAATATTTTTCATCATCACTTCTGTCCAATGATAGTCGTCGACATTAGCGCCGGATGCTACACGAAAAAGATGATCGCTGTTTGTCCAATCCGTCATGAATGTTGCATACTGACGATAGATATCTGCGTAATGTTCGGCTGTCATATTACCGCCACAACCCCATGCTTCATTTCCTACGCCCCATAATTTCACGTTCCAGGGTTTATCTTTTCCATTTTGTTGCCGAAGTTTCGACATAGGACTAACACCATCAAAATTTACATATTGTACCCAATCTGTAACATCCTGTACCGTTCCGCTTCCCACGTTTGCAGCGAGATAAGGATCAGCACCAATACGCTGACAGAGATCGAGAAAATCATGTGTACCAAAACTATTATCTTCTGTAACACCACCCCACCAGCGGTTGACCATTACCGGCCGTTTATCTTTTGGACCAATACCATCTTTCCAATGATAAGTATCGGCAAAGCAACCACCGGGCCAGCGTAACGTTGGTACTTTTAATTTTTTTAACGCTTCGATGATATCATTACGTACTCCATTGGTATTTGGAATAGAACTGGTATCACCTACATAGAATCCGTCATAGATACAATGACCAAGATGTTCTGCAAAATGTCCGTAGATATTTTTACTGATCGTAGTTTTGGCGCTGTCTGCCTGTAATACAATTCTTGTTTGCGCAGTGATAAGATCATTTATACCAACACAACAAAAGACAGTGGTGAGAAATTTTATCGATAAAAAATAATTCTGAAGAATCCTGTACATCATAACAATCAATTTTCTTAAGCATTTAGGTGGCACTGTTCGATCATGGAGCTTTCTTCTTACCCCAGATCGTTGTACCGGTTTCATTTAGCCCGGTAAAAATATAGGTGCTTTTCTTATTTTCCCAGTCTCTTCCTTTTTGTACAAATACTTTTTCGATGGTACCACTTGTCCAACTCAATTGTAGCCATGGCGCGGCATATGTCCACGTACCCTCGTTAGTGTTAATAGTACCTCCTGCATCAAGCGTCATGTTTGTCGAAGCCTGTAAGTCAGGATTCGTTTGTTCATTGCTAAAACCGGGAACAACCGTATAATTAAATTTGATGCGCTCCCATTGTCCTTTTACACTATCACTAACAACTGTTGCATTATCTTCCCAGGCATATCGTTCGGGTGATGCAACCGGCCATCCTGTTTGTGTCCAGAATAATTTTCTTACATGAAGGTCCATGGAGAATTTGCTGACGGCGGGTCTTCCCTGGTGCGCAATATAATATTGTCCCGCATCATCTTTGAAGACAGTGCAATGAGAAACTCCCTGCCATCCGCCATGTCCCTGGAACTGATAAGGTGCAATGATCATTGGTCCATGATCCTGTACGGTATTGATATCGACATTATTAAAATCATAAAATGGTCCCTGCGGGTTATCACC
>JBDTPD010000491.1:0-4001 GCA_039932855.1 Chitinophagaceae bacterium
ATTGGAACATTCACACATGGTCTTCGGATGGATCTGTCGATGTCAGCATATATCTTATTGCCGGTTTGTTTTTTTGTACTGTTGTCGCTTGTCATTCCAATTTTCCGCCAACCGGTTATTTATAAAATATATACCTACATCATTTTATTCTTTGTACTGGTACTTTCTATTTGCGATCTCGAAATATATTCGGCCTGGGGCTTTCGTATCGATGCCACCCCTTTGCAATTTCTTTCCTCACCCAAAGAAGCATTGGCTTCGATCAGTCATCTGCCACTATTCTGGATCCTTATTGGTTTTATACTTTGCTATATTTTACTCATTCAGGTCTGGAAATATATTTTCAGGAAAATATTTTTCACTCCCCAACCGAATCGCCGCATTGTGACTGGTCTTGCTGTGCTGGTCCTGATAGCAGCATTATTCATTCCTATTCGCGGAGGATTGCAGTTAGCGCCATTGAATCAGAGCGGCGTTTATTTTTCTACGAACAACTATGCAAATCATGCAGCCATCAACGCCTCATGGAATTTTCTTCATAGTCTTTTCAGTAAAGGCACCTCAGGAAAAAATCCTTACCAGTATGCTACGGCAGAAAGACAGCAACAGGTAATCGATAGTTTATATAAAGGTGGCGGCGCTATTACTCAATTGATAAATTTTCCAGCCGATACGCCTACTAATATCATCGTCATCGTTTGGGAAAGCTTTACTGAAAAAGCCACACATGTTTCTATCGGCGGCAAAGAAGTGACCCCGGAGTTTAATAAGTTAAAACAGGAAGGCATTTATTTCAGTAACACGTATGCTTCCGGCGACCGCACCAATAAAGGATTGCCCGCCATCTTCAGCGGTTACCCGGCAATGCCGAATACAACTGTTATTCATTCTCCCGGCAAATCGGCAAAGCTGAATGTACTATCCAGCATTTTTAAGAAAAAAGGATACGCTACTCCATTCTTTTACGGAGGTGAACCAGAGTTTGCTAATATAAAATCTTACTTACTAAACGGTGGATTTGATCCGATCATTTCCAAAAGTGATTTTGCGGCAAAGGATATGAATTCAAAATGGGGTGCACATGATGGAGTAGTCATGCAACGGGTCTTTGATGAATTAAATAAATCACCAAAACCTTTCTTTGCCGGCTGGTTGACACTCAGTAGTCATGAACCTTTTGAAACGCCGGTCCCTGTTGTCTTCGGCGGCGATGATATAACTAATAAATTCCTGAACTCACTTCACTATACAGACCAGGTACTATCTGACTTTATAAAAAAATGTAGTCAGCAATCCTGGTGGAACAATACATTAGTTATTATTACCGGCGATCATGGACACCGGTTACCAGCCACAGGCAAGCAAGCCGATGATTTCCGTATACCATTGTTATGGTTAGGCGGTGCCTTAAAGCAAAAAGGAATGATCATCGATAAGGTCATTTCGCAAATAGATATCGCTGCTACTATTACCAGGCAGGCCGGCATGACAGAAAATTATTTTCCTTTCAGTAAAAATATTCTTGATACATCTACACTTCCCTGGGCATTCTTTTGCTTCAACAACGGATTTGGATTCACCGACTCTTCCGGTCGCCTCGTTTTCGATAATGTAGGAAAACAAACCATTCAGCAAGAAGGCGCTGCTGGTGATAAAGAAGTTGAAGCAGGTAAGGTAATGCAGCAGTATACTTACGGAGACTTCCTGAAGAAATAGTTGACAGTTAAATCAGTTGGCAGTTCGCAGTCGGCAGTCTGCAGTCGCTGTCTTACATTAGAAATCACTTACACAATTGTAAAGCAACAATCGTATAGTTCAGTATCAATCGTCAAGAGACTGCCGACTGCGAACTGCCAACTGTTAAGCCTTTCTTAAACAGTAAAAATGTTTTGATAGGCGGTAACAAAATGGTTTTTCATACGTATATCTTCGTATTACAGATCGTTCACAAACCGAAAATCAATTACGCTTCTATGCAGCAGAGAAAGCATCTATTACTTTTTTGCCTGACCTTACTGTGCACAGGTGTTCTCTTTGCCCAAACAGTTCCCCGGTCCTTGCCGGCTCACCGCACTACTTCTCCTATTAAAATCGATGGTAATCCTAATGAGGCAGCCTGGAAAGAAGCAGTACCAGCAACAAAGTTTGTAGAGTGGCGGCCAAATTTTGGCGCGATTGAAGATTCATCTACCCGTACAGAAATTTACATGCTGTATGATAATACCTCCATTTATGTAGCAGGCTTTTGTCATGAAAAAACAAAGGACAGTGTTTCCCGTGAATTAGTAGGTCGTGATGCTATTGGTGTTAATGATTATGTCGGAGTGATCTTCGATACGTATAATGATAAGATCAATGGATTTGGTTTTTATATTACGCCGCTTGGCGAACAATATGACGCTAAATATTCCAATACAATCGGCGAAGATGATAGCTGGAACGCTGTGTGGGATGGAGAATCACAGGTACAGGCAGATGGCTGGACCTTTGAAATGCGCATACCTTATTCAGCCATTCGTTTTATCAGTAAAGATGATCAGACATGGGGGATGAATATTACACGTAACAGAAAGAAAGTGGGCAAACAGTTTATGTGGAACCCGGTTGATCCGAAAGTAAATGGTTTTGTTAACCAGGAAGGATTGTGGACAGGCATTGAAAAAATAAAACCACCACTGCGATTATCATTCTCTCCTTATTTATCGACTTACTTAAATCATTATCCAAATAAATTGGAAGGTGTAAAAGATGTCAGCGCATCTGTTAATGGTGGTATGGATGTGAAATATGGTATCAATGATACGTTCACACTGGACATGACATTGATCCCTGACTTTGGACAGGTACAAAGTGATAACCAGGTATTGAACCTTACACCCTTTGAAGTAAAGTATAACGAGAACCGTCCATTCTTTACAGAAGGAACGGAACTATTCACCAAAGGGAATTTATTTTATTCAAGAAGAGTAGGGGGTACTCCTATTCATGTAAATGACGTGTATGATAAAGTAGGGGCTAATGAGGAACTGATCGATAATCCATTGGAATCGAAACTGATCAATGCAACAAAAATATCGGGCCGTACCAAGAAAGGATTTGGACTTGGCGTATTCAACGCGATCACAAAACCAATGTATGCGACCGTTGAGGACCTAACGACTAAGGACAAAAGAAAAATTGAAACAAACCCGCTGACCAATTATAATATCGTTGTATTCGATCAGACATTGAAGAATAACTCAGCCGTTTCTTTTATCAATACTAATGTGCTTCGCAACGGAAGTGATTACGATGCGAACGTAAGCGCTGCTTTATTTGATTTTAATAATAAAAAGAATACGTATAACTGGAACGGTAAAGTTGCCATCAGCCAGTTGATGCAAAAAGGCGCTAATCAGAATGGCTATTCTCATACTTTCAATTTTTCAAAAACAGGTGGCAGGTTAAATTTCCAGTTGAACGAGGAGATAGCCGATGAAAAATATGATATCAACGACATGGGTATCCTGTACAACAATAATTATGTCGATCATTATATGTGGGTAGCTTATCGCTGGTTAAAACCAACCAGCTGGTATAACAGGATCCAGATTAACTATAACGCCTCTTACAGCCTTTTGTATAAAGATGTGCCTGGTCAAAAGATCAATAGCCGTTTCCAGGGTTATAACACAAACGTGAATGGAAATATGCAATTCAAGAATTTATGGTTTGCTGGTTTCTTCTTTGGTTATGTAACACATGGCAATGATTTCTATGAGCCACGTGTACAGGGCTATTCATTCAGAACACCACGACGGATCCAGCTCAATCCGTGGTTTGAAACTAATTCGATCAAGAAGTATTATTTCAGCTTTAATTATTTCGTTGGATTTAGAAGCTTGTTCAATAGTCCTAATCACGAAATAGATATCTCACACCGGTATCGTTTCAATAATAAGTTTTCAATCAGCCACGACCTGGTATTTAATCCGGCAAAAAATGATGCGGGATATTATAAA
>JBDTPD010000492.1:0-3994 GCA_039932855.1 Chitinophagaceae bacterium
TCTCTCCTTTTGCCATTAAGCGATTCAAACAAGAATGGCCGGTTGTAAAAAAATCAGGGCTATACCTGGTAGCAGCAGCATTGACAGGCGTTGCACTTTTTAATACGTTCGTATATATCGCGGCACATTATACAACCGCCATTAATCTTGCATTGATAGGCACTACATCATCTCCGATTTTTGCTGTTATTCTTTCTGCTATTTTTTTAAAAGAAAAAATCGGTCCATTAAAAATGACCGGTATGATTCTTTGCATTGCCGGTGTGGTTTATTTATTATGCAAAGGCGATTTTCAAAACTTGTTAGCACTTCGGTTTACGGCCGGTGATGGATGGGCATTATTGGCTGCGTTTACCTTTGCTATTTATAGTCCATTGGTGCGAAAAAAACCAACAGGCATTTCTTCCATCAATTTCTTGTTTGTTACATTCTGGACAGGGGTGCTATTACTGCTTCCAGCTTTTCTTATAGGAGTATTTAATGGAGCTTCTATTCAATGGACCCCTGATTTATTCCTTATAATATTATACCTGGGAGTTGGCACATCGGTCATCAGTTTTTTATGCTGGAACAAAGCGATTGGTCATCTTGGATCAGGACGAACAGCCTTGTTTGGAAATCTTATTCCTGTATTCAGCAGTATTGAAGCTGCTATTATACTACATGAAAAATTTACCACGGTACATGTAATAAGTATGCTGGCGGTATTTACGGGTATAGTAGTCGTGAACCTGGAGAAAAAAGAATAATAGATTATGCTTCCGCTTTTCTGAAGTGTAATTGATCCAACACGCCATCGATGATCTGACGGCTAACAGGTTTTTGTAAAAAAAAATCAATCCCTTCTTCCACTGCCTTCTCGTGTATCCACATAGCAGAGTCTCCTGTCATCATAATTATTTTTATCTCCATATCGGCCTCTTTGATACGGGAGATGAAATTGATTCCTAATCCTTCCGGGAAACTATTATCGAGAAAAATAACAGTAGGCTTCAGATAAGAAAGATAATCGTCTGCTTCCTGCAGTGTGTGAAGAGTCATTACATGTATCTTCCTTTGCTCGAGTATCGTCGTTAACAACATGGTAAAGTCAACATCATCGTCAATAATCATTGCAGTTTGTATCCGTGCGCTCATTTTCTCGTCTTTACAAATTAAAGAACAAAAATGCCGCCTATTTTCTCATTTACCCGATTAAACATAAAAATTAGTATTACTATATGAGAGTTATCGTAATATTCCTAAGCACATATTTCGGCAATACCGCAAAAACATTTTTACATGGGAAATTCTTCTACACCATGTACAACTAAGTACTACGAAAGTGGTAAGTGTTCAATGACGGATGATTGATGACCATGAGAGATGGCAGATGACGGTATGTCTTTGATTGATCATCTATCATCGATCATCCGCCATCCGTCATCTACTAATCATCCCTTATCTTCGCGCATGATTTCCCCGATAGAAAATATGAATTATATTGCCAGTAATATGAATACCAGCTTTAATCCCGATAAACAACATACTTTAAAATCAGCCGCTACTATTTCCGGAACAGGTTTACACACCGGCATCATGGCCGATCTGACCCTGAATCCAGCAATTGCCGGTTTTGGTTTACAGTTTCAGCGTATCGATCTTCCCAATAAACCCATTATCAAAGCAGATTGTGATCTCGTAACAGATACCAGCCGCGGCACTACTCTCGATGCCAATGGCGCCAAAGTAAGTACGGTTGAACACGTACTGGCTGCGTTGGTAGGAATGGGCATTGACAATTGCCTGATAGAGATCAATGGACCGGAAATGCCAATCATGGATGGCAGCTCTGAACCATTTGTACAAATCATCGAAGAAGCGGGAGTAGTAGAACAGGATGCTGCCAAAGTCTGGTATAGCATTGACAATAATATTTATCACTACGACGAAGAAAAAAGGGTTGAGATGGTAGCCATGCCTTCTGTGGATTACCAGATCACTACATTAATTGATTTTAATTCCCCCGTACTCGGCACTCAGCATGCCGGATTAAAACATCTTCGTGATTTCAAAGAAAAAATAGCGCCTTGCCGTACTTTTTGCTTTTTGCATGAATTGGAAATGCTATTAGACAACAACCTCATCAAAGGTGGTGATGTCAATAATGCAATAGTTGTCGTGGACAAACCTGTTGATGAAAAAGAAATGATCCGTCTGAAAAAAATATTCAAGAAAGATGATATTGAAGTAAAGAGCGAAGGATATCTCAATAATCTTGAATTACGTTTTCCTAATGAACCTGCACGTCATAAATTACTTGATGTAGTAGGAGATCTGGCATTGATCGGTTATCCTATTAAAGCAAGGATCATTGCAAACCGCCCGGGTCACAGTACCAACGTAGAATTTGCGAAGAAGATCAAGCAGTATATAAAAAAAAACAAACACACGAAGGGAGTTCCGGTTTATAACCCTACTCTTCCTCCTGTATTCGATCATCAGTACATAGAAAAAACATTACCGCATCGTTTTCCATTTGCGCTTGTTGATAAGATCATTGAGCTAAGTGATACGCATATTGTCGGTGTTAAAAATGTCACTTTCAATGAATGGTTTTTCCAGGGGCATTTTCCTGGCAATCCTGTAATGCCTGGTGTATTACAGATTGAAGCATTAGCTCAATGTGGAGGAATATTGGCCATCAATCTCAATGGTGGTGGTGAACACGATACTTATTTCCTGAAAATAGATAATTGCAAGTTCAAACAAATGGTCAGACCAGGTGATACGTTATTACTGAAAATGGAACTATCAGCTCCTATCCGCAGAGGCATTTGCGAAATGAAAGGAACAGTCTATGTCGGTAATAAAGTATGTGCGGAAGGTGATCTGGTAGCCCAGATCGTAAAGCGATAGTCTAAGAAATTCTATTATTCAAGAGAGCATGGGATCATCAGATTTCAGGCTCTTTTTTTATGCATAGAAAATGGCTAAAAATAGTCCAAAAAAGAACTTCAAAAACCCTGTTTGAGGGTCTTATTTCGTACATTTGTAAGTCGCGCTTCCTATCTCAATCCGGAGGCATATTGTAACTTAAAAAAGACAGCCTTTCTCCATAAAAATATGAGTGCAGAAACAACAGAAAAAGTTCCCGTATCATCCGGTGGTTATGGTGCGGATAGTATCCAGGTTTTAGAGGGTTTGGAAGCGGTTCGTAAGAGACCCGCGATGTATATTGGCGATGTGGGTGTAAAAGGTTTGCATCACCTGGTATATGAAGTAGTCGACAACTCTATTGACGAGGCTCTTGGCGGCTATTGTAAGAACATCCTCGTTACTATTCATGAAGATGATTCCGTTTCCGTAGAAGATGATGGTCGTGGTATACCTACCGGTATGAACACGAAAGAACAACGGAGTGCATTGGAAGTAGTAATGACTGTATTGCATGCAGGTGGTAAATTCGATAAGGGATCATACAAAGTATCCGGTGGTCTGCATGGTGTGGGTGTAAGTTGCGTAAACGCACTCAGTACTAAATTACTGGTTACAGTTAATCGCGAAGGAAAAGTATTTGAACAGGAATATCATATCGGTGTACCTCAGTATTCAGTTCGCGAAATTGGTGAAAGTAATACTACCGGAACAACAGTTCATTTCTGGCCCGATAGCAGCATTTTCATTACTACTGTTTACAATAAAGATATACTCGAAGCACGCCTGCGTGAATTATCTTACCTCAACCGTGGTGTTCGCATTACATTGTCTGATCTGCGCGAGAAAGATGACAATGATAATACTTATAAAAAACTATTTTATAGCGAGGGCGGTATTGTGGAATTTGTTGAAATGCTCGATAACAATGCTGGTCGTGCCCCATTAATTCCAAAAGTACTATTTGTAGAGGGACGCGACGAAGTAACTAATGTTACTGTAGAAGTAGCGCTGATGTACAATGATGGCTATAGCGAACATATTTATTCTTACGTCAACAATATCAACACGATTGAAG
>JBDTPD010000493.1:0-3984 GCA_039932855.1 Chitinophagaceae bacterium
CGCTAAAGCAAGAAAAAGTAAGGTAAGGGAAAAAATCAATCCTTTCTTCTCTCCAGTGTAAAACCAATCGTGGTCCCAACATCTTCCCGGCTGCGTACATGAATCGTTTGTCCATGCGCCTCAACGATGTGTTTGCAAATGGCGAGACCGAGACCACTACCGGTCACATCGCGTGTTCTTCCTTCATCGGTGCGATAAAAACGCTCAAAGATCCGTTGAATATATTTTTCCGGAATACCAATACCATCATCACCGATCTCTATCAATATATGTTTGCCATCGATGTTGTACATGCTGGCTGTAATGCTTCCGTTTTGTTTTCCATACTTAATGGAATTTTCTACGAGATTAGATAATACCTGGCGGATCTTTTCTTTATCAGCAAAAACCATCAACGGAGATTCACAACCTTTCTTGATAGAACAACGAATATTGCGCTGCTCCGCCATGATAGAAATACTTTCAAATGTTTCTTTTATCAGGTCCTGGATAACAAAATTCTGTTTTAATAAATTCAACTCCCCTCTTTCCAGTTTTGATATTTCATCCAGGTCATTCAGCAGATTGGTCAATCGTTCCACATTGCTTGCTGTTTTTTCCAGGAAACGTCTATTCACACCCGGATTTTCCAGGGCGCCATTTAATAACGTATCTACATATCCCTGTATGGCAAACACTGGCGTTTTAAATTCATGCGAAAGATTTTGCAAAAATTCTTTGCGGAACAATTCATTAGCGCGGAGTAATTCGATCTCTTCATTTCTTTTACCTGCCCATTCTTCCACATCCTTTCTTACCTCATCAATACTTTTTTGCGGCAGTATATATTTATAATAAGTCTCTTCTCTTTTTGTAGCCTTTGTATCATAAATAAATTTATAGATCAGCTTGATCTTTCTATAAATAAAACGACCCAATACAAATGATATAAGGAAATAGCCACCCAACAATACTACCAGGAATGATACCATGGTGGGCAGCCATGTTTTCTGATAAATAAATACCAGCAGGCTGATAGGCACAGCCAGTGTTAATGCTGTAAAAAAGGATAGCTGTCGTGGAGATATGTTCTTGGTAGAAAACATGCGGTACAAAACTAATCGCTAATTAGTTAACTGCTATCAGCTTTTTCGCTACAGTTCAAACTTGTAGCCTACTCCTTTTACGGTAGTGATACAATCGATCCCCAGTTTCTGGCGGATCTTCCGGATATGTACGTCGATCGTTCTGTCGCCAACGATCACTTCATTCCCCCATACCTGGTTTAGTATTTCATTGCGGAGAAAAACGCGTCCCGGCTTTTGTGCCAGCAGGTATAGTAGTTCGAATTCTTTTTTTGCAAGAATAATATCTTCTTCGCCTACCTGTACGATGAAACGTTCCGGATCGATGGTAAGGTTATCGATCTTCAGGATCTTCACCTCTTTTTTATTCAGGCGGCGGAACAATGCATTCACACGACTTAAGAATACTTTAGGACTTACGGGTTTGCTCACATAATCATCAGCGCCTGTTTCCAATCCCTTTATCTGTGTGCCCTCATCATTGACCGCGGTCAAAAAGATGATCAGGGTATCTTTAAAAGCTGGTTGTGCACGAAGAATCTGGCAAACCTCCACCCCGGTTTTTTTAGGCATCATTACATCCAATACTACCAGGTCCGGCTGCGAACGACGCGCTTTTTCCAATGCCTCATCACCATCTTTGGCCGTCAACACCTCATATCCTTCACCTGTCAGGTTATATTTCAGGATTTCCAGGATATCCGGCTCATCATCTGCTATCAACACCTTGTGACCTTTATTTTCCATGCGGGTAAAAGTTTGCGCAAACCTACTTGGATTTTAGCTGGTAGTAAAATAAGGGAGCTTCTGTTCATGCAGACTTAATGATAACTTAATATCAGGCCATGATTCTTAAAGGGTTATCAATACGTTATGGCTAGCCAACCTTCTGCCCGGAAAACCGTCTATAAGTGTATGGCAGGCAATTAGCTGTATTTGTCAAACGTGGATATTAAATTTGCATTCTATTTTATGAGCCCATCCGTTAAACAAGCCATATTTCTTGCCGGTTTCCTAACCATTTCTCTCTGTATTGCCGCCCAAACGGATACGTCTGTCCTGAGGAATTTCACTCCTGAGTTCAGGCGACTGATCAATCATGAGGCGATCGACCGCGAGCAAAAGGGGCTGATGGCTTCCGATGGCCGGGTAGACAATGAATTCGTGGTTTCTCCCAATGAAGAAATTAATTTCCTGCTTACACGATTATTAAAGAAATACGGCAACATCGATGACCTGCAATACAGAATCGAAAAAGATTCGTTATTGGATCACCGTTTAAAGGTGAACTACCTGAGCGGGTTGGCGAATATGTTACATTATATCCGGTTGAACTGGCGGACAAAAAAAGTCAATATTCTTCAGTTGCCGGGTATGCTCGCTGCGTATCAGCAATGCATGGAAAAAGACAGAACAGGAGAAAGCATTGCTGTTGTACTTGATCCTATGCCTTATGATGCGGCAACAGCTGTGTTAGCAGCAGGTATTTTTGAAAGAAATCCGGGGTATGTATCTACAAAGAATTTACTCATTCTTAAATATTGTACGCTTCATCCTTCGCAAACGTTTATTACGCTTCGCGATAATATCGATGTGCCGTTTGCCGATAGCCTTATTAAAGCAGTAGCGAAAAAATATCCCGGACAATTGTATAGTTATGCGCAGGCATCAAATAGACTCGGTGCGCGTATTCGCAATATCACCGATGATAATTTTGTGAAAGCAGTTGTGAGAATGTCGAAAAGCAAAAGCGGTCAGCAATATTTTCCATTCCTTGATAATATTGTAAAAGGTAAAATGACCTTTGAGCAAATTGATGTGGCAGAAAAAGATTCCGTGCTTTATTATCAGCTGCTGGTGAAAACGCAAGTAGATTATGTAGAAAGAATGATCAATAAGGATACGGCTCTTGCATATAAAGAACTGGTAGCAAAACTGGAAAAGAAAGCAAAAGACGTATTTGTTACTACCATCAATGGTCTGCATACAGAACCCGATGCAGTTCGTTTCAGGTGTATTCAACCTCTATCGGCAACAGAGTTATATTATCTCGCGGTATTGACAGACGGACTTATTTATACCTCCAGTTATACCAATGGTGTATATCCATTGATGATGAAAAAAATTGGTAACCGAGGTGATTCATTATTGAAAACACTCCATTTTGATCGTTACCGGAAATTTATCAGCCAGGCAGCTGCATATAATACGCTTGGCGATTTTCTTAATTCATTTCCAAGTCATGATGATGCTACCAACCTGATGAAAGCATTTGTAGGAAGATTGGAAAGAGCAGATGGTTTGGAAGATGGAGTAGATGTGGCCGACTCGTATGCAAGTATTGTTGAAACAAATCCTAAGCTGGGTGCAGAAGTATTGTCATTGGTACAGGAAAATTATAAACGTAATGTTGATCAGAATAATCAGAAAGGAATTGTTATCTATAATATACTGAACAAACTTTTCCTGTCAGCTGATTCTACCAAGAATATAGACCTGACGAAAGAGTTAGGTATTCCTCCGGTGTATAATGTTCCTTTCTCTGCTTTGACAAATGACAAAGGCGATGTGATTGCACAGGTATTCTTTTATGGGGATAAAGACGGACAAGGAATCTTCATAGGATTTCAGAATATGTTTCCGGCTACTAACTGGGCCATTGACAGAAGTAATAAACAATGGATAACGATCAAATCTACTAAAGGCAAATCAGTGATCATTTATGCCAATAAACCTTTGCCGGAAGAAACAGGTGAAGATGATAAAGCACAACAGGCACTGATAGAATATCTGAAGAAAAATAATTTACACCCTACTATTACGATCCATCGCGGGCACAGTTATTTTGCCAATTCTACCATCGGGTATATGGATCCGGCATCACGTATAGTGTTCATGGGTTCATGTGGTGGATTTCACC
>JBDTPD010000494.1:0-3982 GCA_039932855.1 Chitinophagaceae bacterium
TCCAATCCTTTCAATGCATCATCCATTGGAATGTCTCCTACCTGTAAACTCATTTTTGTGAAAAAATAAGCGCGGAAGAATTTTCCTAAGGCTTCATAGGGATTCACTGTCTCGCCACCATTTGCTGCCGCACGTTGTTCCATCTTCATCACGTTCTTGAGTGAACTATAAAAATCATCTTCAGCCCCGAAATCATAGCGGTTATTCCCATAGTAGTCATAGTTACAGCAATAGTACTGGCACCAGCGTTCGCTCATGGTATAAGGTGCATCATACATATCATTCAGCACGCCATTAAGCAATAAGGGTGCAGGCACACTGGTAGGCTTATTTTCATTCACATTCAATTCGTCGAATGTTTTTTTGCAACTGCAGATTGTCAGCATCGTAGTGCTGGCAATGATCAGGATGTATACTAGCTTTTTCATTTTCTTTTCTTTTAGCGTGATTAGAATACAACATTTACATTAAATCCAAACCTGCGTGTGGTAGGCGATTGTAATTGCGTACCACTTGTAGCATAGTTATACTGATCGAGGTCCACATCTTTGAAACGTTTATCAGCATAGAAATAGATCAGGTTACGACCAACGATCGAAACACTTATTTTATCGATAAAAGATTTGTTGATCCATTTCGCCGGAAGGTCGTATCCAATAGTTACCTCTCTGAGTTTAGCATACGTCTTGCTCATGATGTTTGCTTCGCTCACGTTGTAATACTTACTGATGTAATCCTGAACGTGTGTCTTTGTAGCATTAGCCGCAAATTGCAAATCCTTGTAGTTGATGATCTGACCTGTTGCTGAATTGAAGTTGATCGGAACACCATTTGATACTACCACACCCTGTCCAACATAGATACCTGCGAAAGATGGGTCACCTGCATGATCATTATCAGCTTGCCTGGCGATACCGAAATCACCTTCTGCAGTCAGTGCATTTCTACCACCGCGCATTGTTTTATTAAACATATAATCTGTTGTAACACCACCAACACTTCCGTCAAACTGGAAACCGAGTGAGAAACCTTTCCAGTTTACTTTATTATACACGCTCCATTGGAACTTTGCATTCAGGTAACCGAGGAATTGTGCTACCGGATTTACCAATGGCTTACCAGCAGCATCGAAGATGATCTGACCATCAGCCGTTTTTACAAATGCACTACCATAGAATTTGTCTACGCGATCACCTTTTTGAAAGAAGGTATTATAGACTGACTGACCCGGAGGCAACTCCTGGTATTTATCCTGGTAAGTAGATACATTCATCAACACATCCCAGTTGATCGTTTTTGTTTTGACCGGTGTACCGGATAAAGAAAACTCATATCCATTCTTCTTTGTCTTCAAAGCATTCAGGAAATAGTAGCTGTAGCCTGTAGCAGAAGAAATAGGGTTTTGCAAAATACGCGGACCATCAAGATAGCTGAACCAGGTTGCGCTCAATCCAATACGGTTCTTCAGGAATTTTATATCAGCACCGCCTTCGTAGTTAACACGGTTAAATGTTTTGATATTCGGGTCAAATAAATTGCTCGTATAGTATGCAGCTGGTTGACCGCTGTATGGTTTTGATGTAGAATAAGCTGTTGCTAATGAATAATCAGGGCCACCATAAGGAGAATTGTAATTATTACCATAGCTAAGCGGGTAATCAAACAATGAATTTCCTGAAGGAGTAGTACCAAATACCGTGATCGTAGAGAATGGGGTCATCCCAATCGTAGCCGATGTAGCATCACCATGCACCGTAGCATAAGAAGCCCTCAGCTTAAAGAATGAAACAACTTCCGGTAATTTTATATAATCAGATACAACAGTTGCCACCGAGACGCTTGGGTAGAAATAGCTGTTGTTCCCTTTTGGAAGTGCTGAAGATTTATCAACACGGCCAGTTATTGAGAGCGTAGCATATTTATCAAAAGATGCATCCAGTGAATAATAAGCACTGTAAACACGCATATCAGATGCAAAACTGCTGGCCTGAACAGGATTCAAAGAGTTACTGAAGCTATACACATTCGGTACACTCAAATAATCCGTAGAAGTAAAATTGGAATTGTACATGAACGTACGAAGGGTACTTCCTACCAAACCAGATAAATTCAGGAAGTTTTTAACGTTGTAGTTATAGTTCAGCTGTACATCCGTATTATTCTCAAATAAGTTTCTGTGATCTTCGCGATAGTCACCGAGATTGCTTTCTCTGCCATAAGGGTGAGCAGAGTAAGGCATTTTTTCTGTACGTAATAAATTATAAGTAGTTATCTGTGTGCGACCTGTCAGGTTCAGGTTGTTGTTGAGCTTGTAGTTAAAAGATAAATATCCATAGATATCATTCTTGTAATGTCCGCGCAACCATTCATTTACCATGAACCATGGATTATGATAGCGTTGGTATTCTGCAAAAATACTTTGTGTTCCTACTTTACCAGGCTGCCATTCTCCTTTAATATCCGGAGCATCTACATCCCAGTCAGCACCTGTCCAGATAGATACATTATACAATAAGCTATTCGGACCATAATCAACATCCGGGAAGTTAGGTGTGTATTGCCTGTTGAAATTCAGGTTTGCTTCTATCTTCAATCTTTTAGAAGGATTGAATGAACCATACATGTTGAAGTCTGTAATATTCAGTTCCATGTTTGGGATAATGCTCTGCTGATAAGAATGGGAAAGTGAGAAACGCAGATTATAATTATCTCCGGTAGCGCTTAATGCAATATTATTAGTTGATTGAAATCCTGTACGCAGGAATCTATTCATATTATCCTTACCACGCGCGATCCATGGTGTTGGCTTGATATGTCCTGTCCATACATAACCACCGGGAGAAGTAGTCGTGTATGTATTGGTCGGATCATACTGTCCATCATATTGAGGGATCAATTGCCCATTGAATTTTGGTCCCCATACATCATAATCATTATCATTCAGTCCACCACCTTTGCCATCAGCGAATGCATAGAGTGCATTTTCACCAGGGCCGTATTCATCCTGTACACGTGGGAAAGCAAGAAATCCTTTATCAAAAGAATTGGTTGAATTGAACTCAACAGTAAATCCTTTTTTCTTGTTCCCTTTCTTTGTGGTGATCAGGATAGCGCCGTATTGTGCACGGCTACCATATAAAGCAGCAGCTGTCGGTCCTTTTAAAACAGTATATGATTCGATATCGTCAGGGCTGATGTTCCATGTATCCGAACTGATCGGCATACCATCTACGACATATAACGTGATCTCATTACCACGAAGTAATACGGTTGGTTTTCTTAATAACTCAGCAGAGGGGCCTACGGAAAGGCCAGCGACTTTACCAGTCAATCCCGCAATAGGATTCTGATCGCGTGCCTTTACAAGATCCTCTCCTTTTACTTCCTGGATCGAATATCCAAGACGTTTTACTTCTTTTTTAATACCAAAAGCAGTAACGACTACTTCATCAATAGACTTTACCGTTTGCTGTAATCTGATAGTGAGGTTAATATCATCAGTTAATGTCAGTTCCTGCTGCTTGATATCAGTACCACTGAATACAAGCACATCACCTGATGAAGCATTGATAGAGAAAATTCCGTCGATGTTACTGGCTGTACCGGTATGTTTTCCTTTTAACGCAACCGACACACCAGCAATTGGTGTTTCATCATTGCCGGAGATCACTTTTCCTGAGTATGTTTTTTGGGCGAGGGCAGGTAGTTGGAGGAGCAGGCAAAAAAATGCCATGACCACCCCTGCCAAGAGGTGTGATTTCTTTCTCATAACGCAAAGTATTTAGTCGGGATTTTATTGAGGCACGAAAATAACAGCGCAGTGTGAACGCAGAGTTACAGCAGCATTAAGGAAAGATGAATAAATTATAAAGGAATGTTAAGACTAATAGCTAATAGCTGTTAGTTATTACGATTTAATACAGCTTTAATTTGTTTTTGACGCAGAGAGCCACAAAGAAGCTCAGAGTTTCGCAGAGGATCT
>JBDTPD010000495.1:0-3977 GCA_039932855.1 Chitinophagaceae bacterium
AGTTGGCAGTTGGCTCCCGATAGCTATCGGGATGGCAGTTGGCAATGCCTTGATGGCTGCTGTGCCGATAGCTATCGGGGGCCGACTGCCGACTGCTGACTGACCACTGCCGGCTGTTAACTGAGAACTGCCAACTGAAGACTGCCGACTGGCAAGCCCCATTCTCTTTCCAATTTTCCTGAGATATCCTTTGAAGAATTTATACTGACCAAAAGGAAAACTGATGAGCAAAACAGTCAATGGCCAAAGCAGGGTGATGAGTAAAATATAGATGATTAACCAAAGCACGCCTTTGTCAATACCCAGTACAGGCATGAGTTTGCGGGCAGTATAGCCGGTCAGGCTTCCACCAATAGCAAAGGTGCAAAGGATCAAGGTCAACTGAATCCCGTTGACTTTCCATTTCTTTTGTAAACGTTCAAACATAGTGGCTGGGCGTCCGGATAAAAGGTATTTTAATGGTGTCTTTTATCCGGAGCGCTGCAAAAGTCAGGAAAAAACAGGCTTGTAAAGTTTCCATTTTTACTTTTACCCAAATTGTTGAACCGATTGACTAGTTTATGACAATCAAAATTCAACAATCTTATAATTGATGTATAAACACCGTGAAACGCAAGCTGGTAGGGGGTTAAAAAATTTTATTGACTGTTGTCATTTTGTTAAGTTCATGACTTATTTTTGCAGCCGATCAGCGTTTTTTATCCACATTTTTAGATCAATTGAGTCTATGATTCTATCCAAACCAACGATCAAGAAACTTACTCTGTTAATACTCTCTGTTGTTGTTTTTTCAGTTTCAAAAATTTCTGCGCAGGATGGCAAAGCTCTGTTCCAGAGCAAGTGTGCACAATGTCACAACATCTTCGTGCCGATGACAGGGCCTGCCTTGAAGGGACTGGAAGAAAGACATAAGTGGGCTGATCACAAAGAGTTAAAGAAATGGATTAATAATCCGAGTGCGTATATGGCTACTGATCCTTATACACAAGGATTGAAAGCGCAGTATGGATCTATGATGAATACTTTTTCTGATATAACAGAAAAAGATGTAGACGCGATCGTTTCTTATATTAATACTGAAGTTGCTAATAAAGGAAAAGTTCCTCCGGGTGGTGACCCAGGTAAGAATGAGGAATCAGAAAATCAAAACGCCGTCATCTTCGGTGTTATCTCTTTAATTCTCGCCATCATCGCACTTATTTTAATGCAGGTTAACAGTAACCTGAAGAAATTATCCGATGATGCAGAAAATATTCATCGTCCTGAACCGGTTCCTTTTTATAAGAATAAGATCTATATAGCTATGCTGGCATTGGTCTTCTTCGTTGTTGCCGGTTTCTATTTCTCTAAAGTAGCTATCGGTTTTCAGCGCCAGATCGGATACGAACCGAAGCAACCAATTTTCTACTCTCATAAAGTACACGCTGGTATCAACCAGATCAACTGTCTTTATTGCCATGGCAATGCATGGGATAGTAAATCAGCTGCTATTCCTTCGGTAAATGTTTGTATGAATTGCCACAAAACAATTCAATCATATGAAAAAGGACCGAAGTTGTATGATGGTGATGGCAATGAAATAAATGGTACACAGCAGATCGCTAAATTATACGAATACGCAGGCTTTGATCCTAAGAATGCTAATTCATGGGATGCTTCCAAAGCAAAACCAATTGAATGGACAAAAATTCATAATCTTCCTGATCACGTTTTCTTCAGTCACGCACAACACATCCGCGCAGGTAAAGTACAATGTCAGACCTGCCATGGTGAGATCACTGCAATGGATGAAGTGAAACAAGTATCAGAGTTGAGTATGGGTTGGTGTATCAACTGCCACCGTCAAACAAAAGTTGATTTCAACTACAACGATAGCACAGGTAACAAGTTTTACAGCCTGTATGAAAAATTCCATAATGATATTAAAGCTGGTAAGATGGATAGTGTGACAGTAAAAGATATCGGTGGAATTGAATGTCAAAAATGTCACTATTAACAATGTGATGATGTGATAATTTGAAAATGTGCTAATGAATACGGATCGCCATTTTCAAATCTTCAAATCTTCAAATTTTCAAATTGATATAAATGAGTCAAAACAAGTACTGGCAGAATTTCGGAGAAGGAAAAGATCCGGAAACTTTTCAAAAGCAGGTACAGGATGAGTTTCATGAAGATTTGCCCTTTGCAGATCTTGATGATAAAGGATTGCTGGATGCGAAAGCACCCCGCAGAGACTTCTTGAAATACTTAGGCTTCAGTACAGCTGCTGCTACCTTAGCCGCCAGTTGTAAAACGCCGGTACGCAAAGCCATCCCATTTGCCAGCAAACCTGAAAATATCATTCCGGGTGAAGCAAAATATTATGCTACTACTTATGTACAGGACGGAGATGTAATTCCTGTATTGGCCAAAGTAAGAGATGGTCGTCCTATTAAAATAGAAGGCAACGATCTCAGCACATTTACCAATGGCGCTACTTCAGCCCGTGCACAAGCATCTGTACTTGATCTGTATGATATGCACCGTGTACGTTTCCCTAAACGTAAAGAAGGAAATGCATGGACAGAAAGCACGTACGAAGCAATTGATAAATCAATCGGTGATGCATTGTCAGCATTAGGCGGTGCTCCTGTTGTTTTATTGACAAGCACTATTGTTTCCCCTTCTACCAAACAACTCATTGCAGAATTTTTCGCAAAATATCCAGGTGGTCGTCACGTACAGGCTGATGCTGTATCATACAGTGGTATGTTACAGGCAAACGAAGCGAGCGGATATGGTCGTAAACTTCCATCATACAATTTTGGCGCAGCCAAAGTAATTGTCAGCCTCGCTGCTGATTTCTTGGGTACATGGCTCAGTCCTGTTGAATTTGCTGTTGGTTATGCCAAAGGCCGCAAGATTGATGAGAAGAATCCACAGATGAGTAAGCACTACCAGTTCGAAGGATATTTAAGTACAACAGGCGCCAGCGCTGATGTACGCTTTATACATCGTCCTTCTGAAACAGGTGCTGTTGCATTAGCATTATTAGCTGCTATCGATGGAAGCGTTACTGCTCCTGCTATTGCTGATGCAAAACTTAAAAAAGGAATTGAAACAGTCGCTGCTGCATTGAAAGCAAGCAATGGTGAAGCATTGGTTGTTGCAGGCAGCAATGATGTAAATATCCAGGTTATTGTAAATGCTATTAATAATGCAATCGGTGCAAATGGCAAAACAATCGACTGGAGCAAACCGGTTAACTATCGCCAGGGTATTGATAAAGATCTTGCTGACCTGATCAATGATATGGATACAGGTAAAGTTGGTGCTTTATTGATCTGTGGTGCTAACCCGGCATATAATTACTATGATGCTGCGAAATTCACTAAGGCGATTGCTAAAGTGAAGACCACGGTTTCTTTCACTGATAAGACAGATGAAACATCGGTTCTTTGCAATTACATTCTCCCAACTCCACACTATCTGGAAAGCTGGGGAGATGCAGAACCAAAAGCAGGTTTTACCAGTTTCTTACAGCCTACTATTTATCCATTGTTCAAGAGCCGCCCTTATCAGACTTCTTTATTGAAATGGGCAGGTAACAATACAGACTACGATACATATTTTAGAAATTACTGGACAGCAAAACTTGGTACAGAAGAAGCATTTGAAAAAGTATTGCAGGATGGTATCCTCGATACATCTGCTTCACTTGTTGCTGCTCCTGTTGCTTATGCTGCTACTGGTGTTGCAAACGCGGCTTCAGCTATCAACAGTTATAAAAAAGTAAGCGGTGATGAAATAGTGTTGTATGAAAAAGTATCAATCGGTTCTGGTGTTGGTTCTACCAATCCATGGTTGCAGGAGTTGCCGGATGCTATCTCTAAAGCATGCTGGGACAACTATGCATTGATCAGCATGAGTAAAGCAAAAGAATTATTAGGTGTAGATCTTTATTATAACCAGGAAGGCGATGCTAATAAAGGCGC
>JBDTPD010000496.1:0-3969 GCA_039932855.1 Chitinophagaceae bacterium
TAGTAGAAATTAAACTGCCGGTAAACTGTGCCAATGCTTTCATGATATCTTCCGGACTGATAAAATCTGTGCGGAATACTTGTTTGAACATTCTTCGGTAATCCTCATCAGCCTGTAATTTATCAACGACTGATTTGAATGTTTCTCCCATTTCAGTTGCACCATTAATGGGCCACGCTGCTTCATGAAACAAGTCTGCGAACTCACCATCCCAATGATAATGTGTTTGCCAGGCCAAATTAAAAAGTGGTGGTGCATTGCGAAGTGTATGTGAACTATGCACGCCATGACTGCGGTCATGTTCATACGTACCGAATGCAGCGATCTGTTGATGACAGGATGAGCAGGGGTGAACGCCGTCAACAGACAGACGGCCATCGTAAAATAATTTTTTACCCAACTGAAATCCTTCTTCACTTATTGGATTGTCTCTGAAAGTATACACTGGTGCAGGAAAGCCTGCTGGTATTTCTTGTTGTAAATAAGTCAATTCATTGGGATTTGCATTCTTCCTGCACGATCCCAATCCGTATGTAAGTGATACGGTAGTGGTGAAGAGGAGTAGTATGGTTAGAATGCTTTTCATGTAAAGTGAATTGAGAATTAAGAGTTATGAATTATGGATGATCTTTCAATTCATAATTCATAACTCTTAATTTGTAATTCGGTTTAATAGTCTCCCGGTCTCATCTTCCTCCGATCCGACTTTATACTTCCGGCCTGTTTCTTAGACTCCAACCTTCGTTGCTTAGCTGCTTTGCTGACCTTGACAGCAATGCGCTTTTTCTTCTTTTTTAATGCTTCGGTAATGAGATGATTCATCTTTTCAACCACTTCTTCCTTATTAGCCAATTGGGTACGATGGGTTTGTGAACGTACCTGCAAAATGCCGTCAGTGGTAATACGATTGTATAATTTTTCCGTTATCATTGATTTCTGATCATCGTTCAATAGGTGTGAGCCGGCTACGTCGAATGAACCGATTACGGCCGTCTCCACTTTGTTGACGTTTTGCCCACCCTTGCCTCCGCTCCGCGTGGTTTGAAATTTTATTTCTGAAGAAATGTCGATCATAATAAGCAGCTATTACTTTTTAGCTATACGCTGTTAGCGTTACATTTGTTAATCAGCAAAGGTACAAATATGAGAGCGGTCATACAAAGAGTCAGCCGGGCCAGTGTTACCATCAACCGGGCGGTACATTCATCCATCAACAAGGGTCTTTTGGTATTGGTAGGAATTGAAGATGCCGATACTGAAGAAGACATTGAATGGCTTAGTGGCAAGATCGTGAACCTGCGCATTTTTGATGATGAATCCGGTGTGATGAATTTATCGGTAAAAGATATAGAAGGAGAAATAGTACTTGTTAGTCAATTCACGTTACACGCGTCTACCAAAAAAGGTAATCGTCCTTCTTATATCAAAGCCAGCAAACCGGATATTGCGATCCCTTTGTATGAAAAAATGATCAAACAGTTAACAGCTGATCTCGGTAAACCTATCGGTACAGGGCAGTTTGGAGCAGATATGAAAGTGGAGTTGCTGAATGATGGACCGGTTACGATTGTGATTGATACGAAAAATAAGGAATAAGAAATGAGGAATTAGAAATAAGGAATGAGAAAGGGTAAGTCTGAATTTTGAAATAAATTATTTGAAAGGGCGAGACCATATTCAGGCTGTCACTTTCTCATTCCTTATTTCTAATTTCTTATTTCTCATTTGCATTATTGTACTCCAATCTTTTCCGTAAACCTCTTCTCATTGGTTAGCTCGAGCATCAGGAAAACAATCTTTTCATTGGTAGAGACCGTAAAACTATAGGAAGGAGCGTTAATCTCTCTTTGTTCAACGATGCGATGACCCGAGGCGGTCCACACCATTACACTCTTAATGTCTTTACTGCTTTTTACTGTTACCTGCCTTCCGGAAGTGAGAATGCGATAAGGTTTGCTTTCTTTCCTGGAAGGATCAGTAATAGATTGAGCATTGGTAAAGAGAAATAATCCCGATAACAAAACAATAGCGCCGATCTTACGAATAATAGCCAATATCATGATTCAATTTTTTAAAGGAATTGGTTGGATCTTTCAAGGGGCAGGATCATTTTCACACACGGCCTTTACGACATGGGAGGTTCTAAACGGCAAGAATCATGCTATATTGCAATAACTATCAAAAAACTTTGTTATGACTATTCAAGGCGCGCAGCAACAAGTGGATGAATGGATAAAAACAGTTGGTGTCAGATACTTCAGTGAATTGACTAATATGGCCATCTTAACTGAAGAAGTAGGAGAGCTCGCTCGCATCATGGCGCGTACGTATGGTGATCAATCGTTCAAAGAAAGTGATAAACAAAAAAACCTTGCTGATGAAATGGCGGATGTACTTTGGGTGTTGATCTGCCTCGCTAATCAAACCAATACCGACCTCACGGATGCATTACAAAAGAATTTCCTGAAGAAAAATATACGTGATGTCAACAGGCATAAGGAAAATGAAAAGTTAAAGAAGCCTGGGGAATAACAATAATTGGCATTATTTTTTTCATACTACCTATATGGCTAAAAGAATCTGGCAAACTATCAAGCAGTCCTTCGCTGATTTTTTCAACGACAGAATACTGAAACTCAGTGCGGCACTGGCCTATTATACGATTTTTTCACTCCCGGGGCTGCTGATCATTATCATTTGGGTCAGTGATATATTTTATGGACACCAGGCTGTGGAGGGGTCAGTTTATGGGCAAATATCCAGTTTTGTAGGGGCAGATGCTGCTAAACAAATCCAGGAAACTATCCGCAAAGCGGCCCTGTCGGGCGACAGCAAATTTGCTACTATCGTTGGGTTGGTCACGCTCATCATTGGCGCCACCAGTGTATTTGGTGAAATACAGGACTCGATCAACCTGATCTGGAAATTGAAATCGAAACCCAAGAAAGGAAAGGGTTGGGTGAAAATGATCATTAACCGGTTGCTTTCTTTTTCCATCATTGTCTCACTCGGGTTCCTGCTGCTCGTATCGTTGATATTAAATAGCGTAATGGATCTTTTAATGAATAGGCTCACCCAGGCATTTCCACACACAGAAGTGATCTTTGCTTATATTTTTAATCTCGTTCTTAGTTTTGTCATCACGGCGCTTTTATTCGGTATGATCTTTAAAGTACTTCCGGATGCACGGATAAAATGGAGACATGTAAAGGCGGGTGCGATTGCCACAGCGTTACTTTTTATGCTTGGAAAATTCCTGATCGGTTTCTACCTCGGTCAAAGTAAAATGTCTTCAGCATATGGTACTGCTGGTTCTATTATCGTTATCCTGGTATGGGTCTACTACTCCGCGATCATCTTATACTTCGGCGCTATATTTACAAGAGCCTATGCTATGCAAACCGGTTCGCATATTTATCCAAACAACTATGCCGTGTGGGTAGAACAGGTAGAAGTAGAAACACAAAAATCATTACAAAAACAACCCGCCGAAAAGACAGTTATTGAAGGGCAGCAGCAGGAGAAGAGGGAGTGATAGTATGCAGTTGGCAGTAGGCAGTAGGCAGTCGGCAGTAAGCAGTCTATCAGTCGGCAGTCATTCTCCGAAACCGGTAAGGTTTTTTACAGGTATAGTACATTGACTGCCGACTGATAGACTGTTAGACTACCGCCAACTGATTTCATTTATCTTTGCCCTCTATGGCAAACGATCAGAACAGATTCCAGGCTATTATTTCTCATTGTAAAGAATATGGCTTTATTTTTCCCAGCAGCGAAATTTATGATGGGCTGCAGGCCGTATACGACTACGGTCAGTGGGGTAGCGAATTAAAAAAGAATATCAAGGACTATTGGTGGAAAAGCATGACCCAGTTGCAGGACAATATTGTCGGCATCGACGCTGCTATTTTCATGCACCCTACTACCTGGCGCGCATCCGGTCACGTTGAAAATTTCAATGACCCGATG
>JBDTPD010000497.1:0-3961 GCA_039932855.1 Chitinophagaceae bacterium
CCTGCAACTATAAAAGCTGCGACGAAGAGAACCTTTTTCATAAATAATGTTTGGGTTAATAATAAAGCCGGCCCAAACTTACGACGAGAACCATCAAAATAAAAGTACGAACTAAGAAATACGAAGTACGGAATGTCCTTAGTAGAAAAAACTTTCATTAACAGAACGTCCGTATTTCGTTCGATTGTCTGAACCAGGATTTGGGTGGATTAAAAATATTTCCAGATTTTATTTCGCACAAAGCCACAAAGAAGAACGCAAAGAATACAAGAGACCTTTTGCAGCTTTTGCAAACCTTAGCGTCTTTGCGTGAAATAGAAAATCCATAAATAAAGAAGCCTCACTATAATAGTGAGGCTTCTTTATTTATTTCCTAAAAATCTTTTTAATCCACTCAAATCCTGGTTCAGACAATTATTTTTCCTGTAGGAAAGGATAATTATAATCAGTAGGCGGGTTAAACGTTTCTTTAATCGTTCTTGCACTCAGCCAGCGATAAAGATTCAGGATAGAACCAGCTTTATCATTGGTGCCACTGGCACGGGCACCACCAAAAGGTTGCTGGCCTACTACCGCACCGGTTGGTTTATCATTGATATAAAAATTACCGGCTGCATGACGAAGTTTGGTAGTAGCAAGATCAACTGCTGTGCGATCCTGTGAAATGATCGATCCTGTCAACGCATACGGAGAAGTAGTATCTACCAGTTCCAATGTTTTTTCAAAACTATTAGCCGGGTAAACATACACTGTCAGCACTGGTCCGAATATTTCTTCGCACATCGTCACTGCTTTCGGATTCTTAACTTCAATAACAGTAGGTTGAATAAAATATCCTTCTTTCTTATCGCATTTACCGCCTACCCAAATTTCTGCTTTTGGATCTTTGCGTGCATTATCGATGTATGATTTTATTTTATCAAAACTCTTTTCATCAATAACAGCGTTGACAAAGTTGGTAAAGTCTTCTACCGTTCCCATTTTAAAACTCTTCACTCCTGCTACCAGTTTCTTTTTTACTTCTTCTGCAATATTGGAAGGAATATACGCTCTTGATGCAGCAGAACATTTTTGTCCCTGAAACTCAAAGGCACCACGTAATAAAGCGGTAGCCACCACATCAGGATCGGCACTCTTGTGGGCCAATACAAAATCCTTACCGCCTGTTTCTCCAACGATACGCGGATATGATCTGTACATTGACATATTCTTGCCGATCGTTTCCCACATATTATTGAATACACCGGTAGAACCAGTGAAATGTACGCCTGCGAAATCTTTATGATTGAAACATACTTTACCAATCGTTGGTCCATCTACATAGATCAGGTTGATGACACCATCAGGCAAACCTGCTTCTTTCATAATACGCATAAACATTTGCGCAGAGTATACCTGTGTATTAGCCGGCTTCCATACTACCACATTGCCACACATAGCCGCCGATGCAGGAAGGTTACCACCAATCGCTGTAAAATTGAATGGTGTAATGGCTAATACAAATCCTTCCAGCGGGCGATATTCCATTCTGTTATGAATACCGGGACTGCTGATCGGCTGTTGCTTATAGATCTCACTTAAGAAGTGTACGTTGAAACGGAGAAAGTCAATCAGTTCACAGGCAGCATCGATCTCTGCCTGGAAAGCATTTTTACTTTGTCCAAGCATTGTTGTCCCATTCATGTAAGGACGATACTTCGTCGCGATGAGATCAGCTGCTTTTAAAAAAATGTTTGCCCTGTTTTCCCAACTGGTATTCGCCCATGCTTCCTGCGTAGCCAATGCAGCTTCAATAGCCTGCTCAACATGTTTTTGTTCACCGGCATGAAAATATCCCAGTGTGTGAGATCTTTCATGCGGCGGATGCATTGCAATTTTTTTATTAGTTCTCACTTCCTTACTACCGATATACATCGGAACATCCAGTTCCTGTTTCTTCAATTCTGCCAGCACTTGTTTTAATCTTTTCTTTTCAGCTGTTCCGGGTCCGTATGATAAAACGGGTTCATTTACTGGCATCGGGTAAGAGAAAGTTCCTATACTCATGTTGTACGATTTGGAAATTTGACGATTTGGAGATGAGTTAATTGATTCTTGCTTTTGATGATGAAATTATTTTGGATAATACTTTTATTATAGAACCAGATGATACTAAAAGGTATTTGCAATCAGGGTAACCATTTGATTTATCACAGAGCATCAACCAATACTCTGTTTCGTCGGCTTCTTTTGCTGCTATTTTCATTTTATGGATAAAGTCTGATCTACTTTCTGCATTTTGAGCCTCTCTTACATTGGCACCAATGCTTGTTCCCGATTTTAACAATTGAGTAGCCAATACATATCTCTTCTCTTTCTCTAATAAAGCCGCGTACTCAATAATCTTCAATGCAAAGTCAAATGTCAATTCCACTATCAAATTCTTCTCTTTATTTCCTTACACAATTTCCAATTTTAATAATTTAATATTAATCTGGAAACGAACTTAACATCCAATCATAAAAACTCAATTATAAGTCATCGTCACATTTCCCAATCATCACATCTCCAAATTAGCTTTCATTTTCTTTCTCACTCATGAGATAAGCTTTGATAAATCCGTCGAGTTCACCATCCATTACAGGTTGTACATTTCCTGTTTCATAATCGGTCCTATGATCTTTGATCATTTTATAAGGATGGAACACATACGAGCGTATCTGGCTCCCCCACTCTATCTTTTTCTTGGTACTATTGACAGCATCCTTTAATTCATTGCGTTTACGTAATTCAAGTTCATACAAACGGCTACGCAACATTTCCATCGCACGTTCACGGTTGCCTAACTGCGATCTGTCCTGCTGACAAACAACCACGATACCTGTCGGCAAGTGTGTCAGCTGCACTTTCGTTTCTACTTTGTTTACGTTCTGTCCACCGGCGCCACCACTTCGCGATGTTTCCATTTTCACATCTGCTTCTCTGATATCGATATGGATAGTATCATCAACTAATGGATACACAAACACTGAAGCAAAAGAAGTATGTCGTCTTGCATTACTATCAAATGGTGAAATACGAACCAATCTGTGTACGCCGCTTTCTGCTTTTAGAAAGCCATAGGCAAAAGGACCATCGAACTGCAACGTAGCTGTTTTGATACCGGCGCCATCACCATATACCCAATCCAGTTCTGTTACTTTCCATCCCTGCTTTTCGCCATACATGCGGTACATGCGCGCTAGTATTTCGGACCAGTCCTGGCTCTCGGTACCACCGGCGCCAGAGTTGATCTGTAATACTGCCGGCAACTCATCTTCCGGTTCGTTGAGTGTTGCTTTGAATTCGGCTTCGTCGGATAGTTTTAATGCTTTCTCATATGCCTGCTTCGTTTCCTCTTCGGTCGCATCGCCGCCTTTCCAGAAGTCGAATAGCACAGCAAAATCTTCGATAGAGGTTTCTACCTCTTCATAAAGATTTACCCAATACTCGTTCAGCTTGATGTTCTTTAAAATTTCGGTCGCCCTTTTATTGTCATCCCAGAATCCGGGACTTAATGAAAGCTGCTTGTTTTCTTCAATTTTATATCGTCGGTTCTCGACGTCAAAGAAACCTCCTTACCCCGGCTAAGCGGGACCGCAAATCCTGTAATTTTTCCTGTGTCATAAGGGCGCAAAGGTAGGGGTTTCGGGCGACAGTTTGCAGTGGGCAGTTAGCAGTCTATTAGTCGGCAGTCAATTCACTATGGCTGTAACCATCTTTATTATTGCCGGTAGTGAGGTGATGACTTCAGGTTGTCGTACATCGTACATCTAACATCGTACATCCAATATCGCCCACCTAACGTCGTACATTTGATCATGGAACTTTCAGCAGCCATCTCCCAGCTACGTGATCAGATGCAACGCTTTGTTGTATTCAGCGATGCTGATTGGGAATTGTTAGTTCCTCACCTGGAAGAAAAGAAATTAAAGAAAGGTCA
>JBDTPD010000498.1:0-3939 GCA_039932855.1 Chitinophagaceae bacterium
AAAGATCATGAGGCGGATGCGAAACATAAGTATAATTATTCTTTCCAGACATGGGAAAGGATTTAAAAAATAAAATAAGAAATGAGGAACCTGCCTATCGCAGGCAGGTTCCTCATTTTATGTATTCTTTTAGTCAATTAACCTCCAAATATCTTCGTTACTATCTTTCTGCTTCCAACAGCAAAGGTCACGGTATGCACTCGCCGTTTGTTTTTGATTTTATTACAAAGATTTTAAATGATAAAACGGCATATCCTGCTTACGACCAGGTTGAACAACTTCGTCATACCTTATTAAACGATACCCGGTCTATCACCGTAAAAGATTTTGGTGCCGGTTCTGCTGTTGATAAATCAAATCAACGGACAATTGCTTCTATTGCTAAGAATGCAGCCAAACCAAAAAAATATGGGCAGCTATTGTATCGGATGGTACAGAAATATAAACCAGCAACGCTGGTGGAACTTGGCACTTCATTAGGCATTACCAGTTCTTATCTCGGATTGGCCGATCGTAATAAGAAATTGATCACTATGGAAGGCTCACCGGCTATTGCAGAAATAGCACGACAGAATTTTAATCAGCTTCAATTAAATAATGTTGAATTGATCGAAGGCGATTTCCGGGATACATTGCCCGGTATCGTTGCCGGACTGCCGTCTGTTGATTTTGTTTTTATCGATGGTAATCATCGTCGTCTGCCAACGGAACAATATTTTGACTTATTAGTAAAGAAAATAAACAACGATTCTATTCTTGTCTTTGATGATATTCATTGGAGCAAAGAAATGGAAGAGGCGTGGGAAACGATTAAATCGAATAAAGCTGTCCGGTGCAGCATTGATCTTTTTTTTATTGGCATTGTCTTTTTCCGGGAAGAATTTAAAGAAAAGAGAGACTTCGCTATACGGTTTTGAAATTAAGATTTCACGCAAAGACGCTAAGAGGAACGCAAAGAATACAAGAAGTTTTTGCGCCTTTGCGAAACCTTTGCGCCTTTGCGTGAAATGTATTTTATTCCTAATAATCCTTTAATCCTCCCAAATCCTGGTTCAGGCATATCAACCTCAGACATTCACCCAGAACATAATTCCCTGAAAGGCAACAAAAAAATATATATCTTTCCCGCAGAAATCTATAGAAAATCTATAATCTGAAAACCCCAAACCTGCTTTACGCATGACTATCGGAGTTCTGAAAGAACCTTCTCCTGAAACAAGAGTATCACTGCTGGCTGAAGCCGTTTCAGCATTGACCAAAAAAGGGATTACTATATGGGTAGAATCCGGTGCCGGGGACAAGGCATTTTGCAAGGACGCCGACTATGAAAAAGCCGGTGCCCAGGTCAAGAGCCGTTCGGAAATATTATCCGCCGACATCGTACTTTCTATTCATATGCCACAATCATCTGAGGTCAGTCAGCTTGCCTCTCATGTACTCATCGGTGTATTCCAACCATTATATAATGTAGACGCGATGAAAGATTGGGCCGCAAAAAATGTGACCAGCTTTTCATTGGACATGTTACCACGCACCACACGTGCGCAGGCCATGGACGTATTGAGCTCCCAGGCTAATATTGCAGGATACAAAGCGGTAGTAACAGCTGCCAATAGCTACTCAAGATATTTTCCCATGTTCATGACCGCAGCAGGTAGTATTGCTCCGGCCAAAGTATTGATCCTTGGTGCTGGTGTTGCCGGTTTGCAGGCTATTGCAACCGCCAAACGTTTAGGTGCTGTGGTAGAAGTATTCGATACAAGACCTGCCGTGAAAGAAGAAGTAATGAGTTTGGGTGCCAAGTTTATTGAAGTAGAAGGAGCCGCGGATGCATCCAAAGCAGGCGGCTATGCGGTAGAACAAACAGACGAGTACAAGCAAAAACAACAACAACGCATCGCTGATAGCATTGCCAAAGCTGATATTGTTATCACTACCGCACAGATACCTGGTAAAAAAGCGCCGATACTGATTTCAGAAGATATGATGAAAGCAATGCGTAATGGTTCTGTGATCATCGATCTTGCCGCTGCTACCGGCGGTAATACTCCATTTACCAAAAACAACGAAACAGCTCAATACAATGGCGTCAGCATCATCGGCAATAGTAGTCTTCAATCAACGATGCCAAGTGATGCCAGTAAAGTGTATGGAAAAAATGTATTGAATTTCCTACAGCTTATCATTAATAAAGAAGGGCAAGTAAATCTGAATTGGGAAGATGATCTCGTGAAAGGTAGTTGCATTACGCACGGTGGTGCGATTGTTCACGAGAGAGTAAAACAATAATAATTCAAAATTAAAAATTCAAAAGTCAAAAATAGATTCCTTTAGCCAGAGTGCTTTTTTGAATTTTTAATTTTGACTTTTGAATTCGGCACAATAGCAATAAATAAAAAACATGGACTCTATTTTAAGTTGGATACACACGAATCAGCAGATCATCTACATCGTTATCCTGATGGTCTTTGTTGGTATAGAAATTATCGGGCGTGTACCGAGTGTATTGCATACACCGCTGATGAGTGGCGCCAATGCTATTCACGGTGTTGTTATTATCGGCGCCATCATCGTTATGGGAAAAGCTGAATCAGATAATTACCTCGCATTGATCCTGGGTTTCCTGGCAGTAATTGTAGGAACGCTGAATGTAGTAGGGGGATTTGTGGTGACAGACAGGATGCTTGAAATGTTTAAGAAAAAGAAGAAACAATAAAAAAATCAAAAGTAAAAAGTAAAAATTCAAACGTGAACACCATTTTGATTTTTGACTTTTGACTTTTTAATTTACCAGAATGGAACTGAATATTCTCACACTTTGCTACTTAATCGGATCAGTCACATTTATTCTTGGATTGAAAATGCTATCCAATCCCGCTTCAGCAAGAAAGGGAAACCTGATTGCTGCGGGGGGTATGACCATCGCGATCCTGGGAACGATCTTTTTATATACAGATGAAGCCGGTAATAAACTGCATAACTATGGCTGGATCTTCGGTGGTATCCTCATCGGTGCTATCATCGGTACATTGTCTGCGAAAAAAGTAAAGATGACGGCGATGCCGGAAATGGTGAGCATGTTCAATGGAATGGGCGGTGCCTGTGCGGCATTGATCTCATTGATAGAATTCGGACATCTTGCCAGGAATGATTTCAAAGTAGAGATGCATGCGATACAATTAGGAGATGTTGTTATCAATACTAATTTATTTAATACACCTGTTTCGGGTGGTATGGTGCTGATCATCTTACTCGGACTGATCATTGGTTCTATTTCATTCGCAGGTAGTATGATCGCCTGGGGGAAATTGAATGGTAAGGTGAAAGATTTTTCATTCAAGGGCCAGCACATTTTCAATATCGTTTTATTGCTCGCTATTCTTGGATTAGCTGGCTATCTCGTTGGTAATATCTCAGCTGGCAATGCTTATTTATTCTATGTCATTTTCGCTTTGTCATTGATCTATGGAATATTCTTCGTTTTCCCGATCGGTGGTGCGGATATGCCCGTTGTTATTTCCTTACTCAATTCTTTCACCGGCGTTGCAGCAGCCTGCGGCGGTTTCTTATATGATAATAAGGTCATGCTCACTGGTGGTATTCTCGTCGGTGCCGCAGGTACCTTATTGACCATGCTCATGTGTAAAGCCATGAACCGTTCCCTACTGAATGTATTGATTGGTTCATTTGGTGGTGGAGCGAAAGCAGCTGGTCCGGCCGGATCAAAAGATCAGGGTGCTTATAAAGAAATTTCTTTGAGCGATACAGCGGTTGTTATGAGTTATGCTCATAAAGTAATGATCGTTCCGGGATATGGATTAGCCGTTGCACAAGCGCAACATGCTTGTCATGAATTAGAAAAATTACTGGAAGAAAAAGGAGTGACAGTGAAATATGCCATTCACCCGGTTGCGGGTCGTATGCCTGGTCATATGAACG
>JBDTPD010000499.1:0-3919 GCA_039932855.1 Chitinophagaceae bacterium
TATCACCTCTACACGGAAAGTAGTGTCATTTTCAGCCAATAGATTGACCATTGATTGTCCCGTCGGCTTTGCTTTCAATTGACCGTTCTGTATCGTCACAGATATAGTAAATCCGGGATTTAGTTCATAGTCTCCCACCAATGGCGTTAGTTTTTCTTCCGGAAGTTGTATAGTCACCTGTTCGATTGGCCAGTTGACCGGCTGACCAAATACCAACGCAGAAAGTGAGGTAGCTATTTCCTGTACTTTCGGTGAGCTGCTATTGCTTAGCACAATCACCACTACATCATCCTGGGGAAAACGTTTGATCATGGATGTATAACCAAAGATGCCACCACCATGTTCCACCAGCGGTTTACCGTACAATGTACTGATCATCCAGCCAAAGCCATAGTTGTCATGCACAGGAGTATACACCTGCTTCCAGTCAGCAGTTGTCAGCAGCTGGTTTTTTTGCAATGCCTGGTGCCATGCATATAAATCATACACACTACCGTATAAAGCGCCTGCTGCAAAAGAAGCGGATGAATCAACGATGCTTGCGATATCGCCGTGGTCATCATTAATAGAATTATATCCTGTTGTGCGATGAGATGAATGGTTATGGGCAAAATCAAAACCGGCTGTCTTCATACCAACCGGTGCAAGGATTATCTGCCGCATGAGTTTTTCATAAGGTTGTCCACTGGCTTTCTGAATGATCAGGCCGAGTAAATAATAGTTTGAGTTGCTGTAACTGAATTTTATACCGGGTGTAAATTCTAAATGATGGTTGCGGATCAACGCAAGTATCTTTGACGACGCGGCAGGTTTTACCGCTTCGGTGGCCATAAAAGCCTCATCATTTGTATAGTTATAGATGCCCGATGTATGGGTAAGCATTTGCACGATGGTGACACTGTCGCCAAAGGGGAGATCAGGAAAATATTTACTCAGCTTATCGTGTATGCTGAGTTTCTTTTTTTCCTGCAGGTACATGATCAGTACAGCGGTAAATTGTTTGGTCACCGAACCATACTGGTAAAGACTGTTTGCATCGGCGGTTGTTTTTTGGGCGACATCCTGGTATCCATATCCTTTTTGTAAAAGAATGGTACCTTTTTGCGCTACCAGTACGGACCCATTAAATTTATGTTGTTTGGAATACGTGTTGACCAGCGAATCAAGTAACAATGGATTGACAGGTTGCGTTTGCGCAACAGCAGTAACTCCGGTGAGGGCAGTGATGATGATAAATAGCAGACGGAACATTTGATTGGTTTTGATGATCATTATTTAATAAGTATAACAAAAGCAATTACTGGTAAAAACAGTAATTCGTCATAGACCGGAACAATATAGAATCATTTTTCCGTGCTGTTTTTTTATTTCGCTTCAAAAGATTGTATAATGGTGTGAACTGCATTATTCACTTCGTGAATGGCAGGAAGTTTTTGTAAGGTGATTAAAAACAGAGCCGGGTATATATTTCAGAACCGTTCGTAATTATTAATAAGCAACAAATATTCTTTGGCTCAAAATTCGTTATATCATTCCCATATGGCAAAACCCAAAATTATTATTATCGGTGGCGGTGCAGCCGGACTCATGGCAGCAAAAGAATTGGCTGCAAGTCACAGCATCTTACTGATTGAATCGGATCTTCGTCTCGGTGGTCGTATGCATACATTCAAAAGCGAATATTCTTCCCGCGCTATCGAAGCCGGTGCAGAATTTATTCATGGCAATCTTCCCATCACGCAACAATTACTCAAAGAAGCAGGTATCGAATACACCGCTGTCGAAGGAGAAATGTATCGCAAGAAAAATGGCAAATGGAGCGAACAGGAAGAAATGATCGAAGGCTGGGATGAAATACTGAATAAAATGAAAGCCATGCCCGATGATATGACGCTGTATGATTTTCTCGAACAATATTATAAAGATAAAAAGTATGAAAGCACGCGTACACATATCAGCAACTTTGCAGAAGGATTCGATGTGGCAGATATTAAAAAAGTAAGTGTAAAAGCATTATATAAAGAATGGTCGCATGAAGAACCAAACTATCGTATTCCCAAAGGATATGGTGCGTTGGTCAATTACCTGCAACAGGAATGTGAAAAACAAGGTGCGGAAATACTCGCAGGCTATACAGTAAAAAGAATTTATTGGCAAAAAGGATTGGTTACTGTCTATACCCACGACGGCGAACGGTATGATGCAGACAAAGCAATCATCACTGTCCCCTTAACCGTATTGCGAAGTGTATCTGAAAAGGAAGAAACATCTATTCGTTTCATTCCTGCATTAGATAATTATAAACGTGCCGCTGCCAATATCGGTATTGGTCCTGTACTAAAGATCATCTTACAATTTGAAAAGCCATTCTGGAAAAAAGATACCGGCTTCATCTTAAGCGATGAAATATTTCCTACCTGGTGGACACAATCACCCGATCCTTATCCCATGCTCACAGGCTGGATAGGAGGGCCGCGTGTAGAAAATTTTAAGAATGATAAAGAGGAACAGATCCTGGAAAAAGCTTTACAATCTCTCGCCAACATTTATGAACTATCATTGGAAGAAATAAAAAAGAATACCAAAGCCTCTTCCATCTTCAACTGGCAAGATGGTGCTTATAGTTATCCTACTCCAAAAACTCCTGAAGCAAGAAAGCTATTAAACAAACCAATAGAGAATACATTGTTCTTTGCCGGTGAAGGAATCTATGAAGGCGAATCGCAGGGAACGGTAGAGGCGGGGTTGGCGAGTGGGAGAGAGGCAGCGCAGAAATGTAAAGTTGTCTGAACCGGGATTTGGGGGGATTAAATGGATTATAGGATTAAAATACATTTCACGCAAAGACGCTAAGTTTCGCGAAGTCGCAAAGAGTCTCTTGTATTCTTTGCGATCCCTTCGCGTCTTTGCGTGAAACAAAAAATAAAAAGAGACTTCTCTATTCCTATAAATCCTTTAATCTACCCAAATCCCGGTTCAGACAATTTTCCAATCAACCACCTCATTCCTCCATTCCTCTCTGAACGGAGTTGTCACCCGGATATAATTATCAGTATATCCTTCCATCATTCCATTCTTTGGATGAATTTCAAATAACACCTTGCGTGTTTGATTGGTATGTTGTTCGGTGAAGTACTGCATCTTCATGTAAGAAAGATTGCGCAGCGCTTTGTTGCGCTGATTGCGGATATTGATGGGCACAACGGGCTTGATAGAAAGTGCATGTGTATTATCTCTTTCAGAATACGTGAACACGTGCAGGTAAGAAATATCCAGTGAATGCAGGAACTCAAACGTTTCATTGAATTCAGCCTCTGTTTCTCCGGGAAAACCAACGATCACATCTACACCAATTGCGCAATGCGGCATCAATGTCTTGATCAGCTTCACACGCTCCGCATATAATTCTCTTTTATATCTCCTGCGCATCAATCCAAGTATCTTATTACTTCCACTTTGCAATGGTATATGAAAATGCGGCATGAACTTATCGCTATTCGCCACAAACTCGATGATCTCATTCGTCAACAAATTCGGCTCTATGGACGAGATCCTATATCTTCTGATCCCATCTATCTTGTCTAATTCTTTTATCAGGTCAAAAAAATTACCATCAATTTCTTTCTTATATAGCGAGGCTTCTAAGCCTCCCCCTTGGGGGGAGGTTTGGAGGGGGCCGGGTGTGAGTGCGAGAGCGGGTTCGGGAGCGAGAGCGGGTGCACTCCGAAAATCTCCCAAATTCACACCAGTAAGCACAATCTCTTTCACCCCCGTCTTCGCCAACTCCCTAACATTCTTCACCACATTCTCTATATTATCACTTCTGCTCTTTCCTCTTGCCATCGGTATGGTACAAAACGAACAATTATAATCACATCCATCCTGCACTTTCAAAAAAGTTCTTGTCCGGTCATTCATC
>JBDTPD010000500.1:0-3894 GCA_039932855.1 Chitinophagaceae bacterium
ATGACTTTGATAGGCAGTGTTCATAATGTTTTCTGCCGCCACAATCAAGGATAACAGAAGTAAGTTTTTCTAACAATCACAGATCACTCACAACCGAAACTAACAGCAACGGCCCTGATCAGGGCCGTTCTCTTTTGCCATAACCGTAAACAATCACAACACGATCGGTGTTATCTTTGGGAACGAATACCATGTCAGAACCTATTATCAATAAAGTAGCTGAAAGCGGGTTAATAACCCTGGACCCGGAAACGTATTACCCGAGACAGGAAACAGCCATGTTTGACCTGAAAGGATTTCTTTTCATGGAACTTATTCTTAAAGAAAAAGAGTACCGCGAAAAACTGAAAAGCTACGATTGGGAACAATACCGCGATAAATCAGTAGGAGTTTATTGTTCAGCTGATGCCATCATCCCGGTATGGGCCTATATGCTGGCGGCTGCTTACCTGGAGCCAATCGCGAAGGATGTGATCATGGGTGATGAAAAAGAATTGCATCGCCAATTGTTTCTCAAAAACCTTTCTGCTATAGATGCAGCAGAGTTTACAGATAAAAAAGTAGTGATAAAAGGATGTGGTGAAACGCCTATTGGTGATTTCGTTTATATGGAACTAACCAGGTTACTCCGACCTGTTGCAAAAAGCATCATGTATGGCGAGCCGTGTAGTACGGTGCCGGTGTATAAAAAGAAGTAAATTCAAAAATCAAAAGTAAAAATGCAAAATACCAGATTGATATTTTGCATTTTTACTTTTGATTTTTGAATTTACATCAGTCCGTCTTCCTTGAGTTTATATTGTTCTTTTATTTTCCTCATCACTTCATCCATCGACGCGCGATGATCTTTTGGACTCCATTCGCCACGCTCCCATTTTTCTAACTCCTCATTGATATGTTTTTCCTGTAGCGATGATAATTTATTGACGAGTTTGTCCGACATCTCTTTTTGTTTCTGGTAAAACATTTTTCTTTTTTCAAACGATACTTCTTTATCCTGGCGAATACTGTTTTCTGAAGCGGCCATAGCCAGTAATTCTTCTTTGGCCAATTCAATATCGTATGGTCCTATTGGCATCATCAGCTTTGAAAGGATCGGACCAACTTCAATTAAGATAATAAGTAAAGAGATCAATAAGCTGGTCCAGAATACACTTGACTCCTGTGCAGAAAGATCTGACAATGCCTTATTACGTTCAAGAAAACCAACATTGGCGCCGGCGGATAATTCATATTCTTTTCTCTTTTGTTCCAATGACGCAGTAGCTCCCGAAAGAATACTATCCTGTTGTGCGATTGATGTATTCAGCTGCGCAAGCTCAGGCGTTGATTGCTGCGATGCCAGGTTAAAGGCATTCATTTTTAACCGTGTAATATTTTCGATACCGCGCTGCATTGATCCGGAAGTACCGTCTGCTTCATGCAGGTAACCCTGTTGTAACTGGTGCAAGGTGTCTTCAATGCTTAATTTTCTGGCAGTCAGACGTTCCCGTTCAGTCATTGCTTTTTGTGTCAGTGCAGTATTTTCAATAGCCAATAAACTATCATTCAATTGTATTTTCTTATGAATGTTTTCTGTCACTTTTGTGTTGATCTCTTTTTCAAAGATCTTCAACTCGAGTGGTCGTGCTATTGTTAGTCCGATCAACAATGCCAGGGCTATCCGCGGCACGGCCATCCATATTTGTTTACGACGCGAAACACCATACTTGCGCATGGTAGAAACAAGAAAGCGGTCAAAATTAAAAATGATCAATCCCCATACGATAGCAAAGACGATCGTAAAGATCCAGTTGTTGAATATGCTGTACATCGCATACCCCGCAGATAAGGTGGCGAGCACAAACGTGGCCAGTATCACACCGCCAAGTCCCGAATACTTTGTTTGTTCGGAAGGGAATTTTTTTAATAAATCCTGGTGAGCGCCTGCGCACCACCAGAGAAAACGCTTATCTGATTGTTTTCTTTTTTCTCCAAACGAGTCATAGGTATACAGGCTTTCATCCTGTTGATTGTTATCAGCAGCCATATATTAAATAGTTTACAGTAAAAAGAATAGAATTCTTTCCGCGATTGAAGTGTGGGTATTATGAAAACGCCGGAGGGGAGGACAAATTGTAAAAGGGACGTTAAATAAAAAGTACGAAGTTAGAAATACGAAGTACGAGGAGTTCGATATTAGAAATCATTTGCAATTATAGGCGTTCGTATTTCGTACTTCTTACATCGTATTTGGGCTCACATTCGATCAAACCACCCTCTTCTCTTAAACGCCATGATCATCCAGATAGGTATGATAAGCATCGCGGTAACTGCTACCCAGAACCCATATTGATTATGGATGTAGGGAATAGACTCGAAGTTCATCCCGAAAATACCACCGATAACAGTAGCAGGGGCAAGCAGGCAGGTTACAATGGCCATCACCTTCATTACCTCGTTCATCTTCAGGTTTATGTTGTTGATATAAAGGTCCTGCATGCTCGTCATCATATCACGATAGTTTTCTGTAAGATCTATCGCCTGTATAATATGGTCGTATATGTCCTTAAAATATTTGGTATTGCGTTCATCCAGCAATTCACTTTCGCTACGAAGAATACCGCCAACAAGATCGCGCACAGGAACGGTATTTCTTTTCAGTACGATCAATTCTTTGCGGAGCTGATTGATGCGGCCCAATGATTTTTTATTACTGTTCCTGATCACCTCCTCTTCGAGCGCTTCTATACGCTCCCCTAATTTCTCCATGACGATATAATAATTATCTACGATCAGGTCAAGCATACTGTAACATAGATAATCAGCGCCGCGCTGACGTACTTTACTCGTCGCCATTTTTAACCGCTCCCGCAGTGGGTTGAATACATCACGGCTGGCATCTTCCTGGAAACTGATCACAAAATCTTTTCCTAATGCAATGCTTATCTGCTCCTGCTCTACTGTTTGATTGGTTTCGTTGTAGTAGAGCATATTCAATAAGCAAAACATTACTCCATCTACTTCATCCATCTTAGGGCGTTGGTTGATGCTGAGAATATCTTCGATCAATAATGGGTGAATGCCATAATGATTGCTGATCGATTCCAGATCGTGTTTGCGAAGGCCATCAATATTGATCCAGGTGATATGGTTATTGGTTTTATAGGCAAAAGCATCCTCTACACAGGATAGCTTTTTTTCTTCCAGGCTGGTCATGTTATAATCATACGCACATACCACCACGTCCTCGGCTTCTTCGCGCGGGGGAATGATCGTTGGGTTTACCGACAGAATCTCTTTGGTACGTTGGGTGCCAAAGAGATTCGGCAGGTAGAGGTAACGAAGGTATTTTTCCGGTTTCAGCTTAACATTCATAAAAGAAAGATAATAAATGATATGCAAAGATCGGCCCGGAATGGTAGTGAACGAAATGCAAAAGAATTCTAAAATGGGAGCGGGCAATAAACCTTTGTTACCGGGGGCCGTCAAAATAGCAAATCGTACAACATGAAAAAGATTTTACTACTTGGGTCTTTCATATTCGGACTCGTTTTATTTGCTGACGCACAGCGTGTAAGCGTACGTCTTAATTTTCCCGGAAACTATGCCACGCATTCACCCGGACCGGCTCCCTACCGCGGAGGCGTATGGGTAGGACCAGAGTGGCGATGGGAACGCGACCGGTACGTATCTGCACCCGGTTATTGGGCAAGACCACAACATCGCCGGGCAGTATGGGTAGAAGGTTACTGGCGCTATAGCCGTCGCGGTTATGTATGGGTTCCCGGATATTGGAGATAGTATCTGAACTGGGATTTATTGGATGAATGGGATTGGTCGGAAGAAAAGAGAATAGAAGTTCGATTCTTTCTACAGATACAAACATCCCTTTATAAACAACCAGTCAAATGT
>JBDTPD010000501.1:0-3891 GCA_039932855.1 Chitinophagaceae bacterium
ATCGATGGCAATGATGTGGCAATACAATGGACAACTGTTAACGAATTTTCATTTGCAGGGTATGAACTGGAACGTTCGGTAGATGGCCGCACTTTTTATAAGATTGGCTCTGTAGCCGCTACCAATACACCTCTTGTCAAAGTTTATAACTGGTTAGATAATTCACCACTCGGTGGAATAAGTTTTTATCGTTTGAAAATGATAGATATCGATGGTAAAATTAAATACAGCATAGTTATAAAGGTTGATATGAATGCCAGGAAAAGCCTGTCGGTGTATCCAAACCCGGTAACAGGTCACGTCATGTCATTGCAGATGTATGGACAGCGTAAAGGTGATTACATAGCTAACCTGTACAATATCCATGGTGGAAAGGTAATGAGCACTAGGTTATCTCATGATGGAAATAACAGTGTCAGAAGTATTAACCTGGAGGCTAAACTGCCTGCTGGTATTTATTACCTGGAAATAATAAATCCGGGTATGGAGAAAACAACTTTGAAAATAATTATAGAATAAGCTTACAGCATCGTATAATAGATGTAATGAAGAATTATGAATGAAGAACCGAATATCGAACCTGCCTGCCGGACAGGCAGGTTCAATATTCATATTCAATTTTTCTAAGTACAACCATTACTTCCCTAGGTGCTTACCCCCAATTTTCCTCCAAGCGTATTTAATGTGTAAAAATTACACGAACTTGGTTTCCGGTCAGCGAGACGAAACCTCTTCATTATTATTACTTGTTACGATTGCTTCGCCTCCTGCACTAACAATACTAACCCGTATTGAATTCTTCTATCATCGGTTAAGGATAATGTGACGATCAGTTAATCACCGCGGGATTAATGGATCGCTCTGTTGATGATTAGCACCAACAGTTCTTATTCTATTTATTACTAAATCAATTTTTATGAGAAAGAGAAATTTTATCACAGCACTATGCTTGATGCTGTATGGTTATTGTTCACATGCACAAAATGATGTCATGATGCAGGCGTTCTATTGGAACGTTCCGGTAAACGAAGCCGGCAAAAATGGTTTTTGGTATGATACACTCGCAGCAAAAATACCAGCGATGAAAACGGCCGGTATCCGTGCGCTATGGATGCCGCCTCCGTCAAAAGGCAATTGGGGTATCTCCGATATGGGCTACGGAATATTCGATCATTATGATCTTGGCGCTTACAATCAGAAAGGAAGTACAGAAACACGTTTCGGTTCAAAAGCTGAATTGCTCAATGTTCTTAGTGTGGCACATTCTGTTGCCGGCGGCGCTCCTTATATGGATATGTATGCCGATGTAATTTTAAATCATACCTATGGCAACAATACAGATGCAGAAGAAAGCGGCGATAATCCGGCTGTAAAAACCTATGTCTTTAACAAAGCAGTAGTAAGCGGTACACAACGCGTACCATTTCCTACCAATGAGATCCGCTGGGTAATTCCGAGTGCCGCCGCAGGCGATTACTATATACAGATCGGTGGCTACTTTTTAAATTATGCAGGTGTTGTTGGTGAAAGAGGATATGATGTCAATATAAAATTTACCAGCAATGCGCCACCAGTGCCGGGAGCACAATTATGGGAATCGGAACCTAATAATGGTAGTGGTCAATTCAATGTTGCGCTTGATCAGAAAACATATAGCGGACATATGCAAAACAATACAGACATCGATGAATATAAAATTACACTTGCTAGCGCACACACGATCGAGATCACATTAACGGCTAAAAAAGAAGGCACCACCTCAGGCGGTGCATGGGAATGGCAGTGGGCAGCACAATCAAATGGATATTATCCATCTGCTGTTTGGTTTGGAGCTACCAATCTTGCTACAACTACTTTGAAAGCGTATACTTCTACCAATATTGATTTCGTTAATCATACCGGTACCGGTGAAGCAAACTTTGTATGGGCCTATAATAATTTCCATCCTGTTGATGCCGCCGATTACATTGGTGATGGTGGTAGTACAGAAGGTGGTTTTGAAGACCAACTCGTGCCGAATACAAAATGGTTCGGTAATGATCTCAACACCTATGATGTAACTGTACAAAATCGTTTGAAGTCATGGGGTACCTGGTTGACCAGCACTATAGGTTTCGATGGTTATCGTCTCGATTTCGTTCGTGGATTTCAAAAAGAAATGGTATCGATGTGGGTAAATAATCTGCCATTGAAAAGCGGTGCTCAGCGATTCATTGTTGGTGAATATTTCACTGGTTATAAATACCGGTTAAAAAATTGGGTAAATGATCTTGCTGCACTTGGTACTGATGCAGATGTATTTGATTTCCCATTAAAGAATACCTTGACAAGTATGACCAATGGAAATGGCGCCAGTTTCAACATGGCCAATCTTAATAATTCAGGAATGGTCAGAGATAATACCGGCAATTCACTATCCGGAACATCCGTGGTAACATTTTTAGAAAATCATGATACCGGTAAGGAACATGATAAATGGGTAACAAAGGATTGGAAGATGGGTTATGCCTATATTCTTTTCCATGAAGGAAGACCTTGTTTATTCTATCCCCAGTATTATGGAATACAGCAGGTGGATAACGATAACAATACATTGACCGTAACAGCGCCTGCTTCATTGAAATCAGATGTTAATAAAATGATCTCTGCACGCAGTATTTACCTCGGCGGATCATTAATCGTATTGACACAACAAGGCAACCCGGTTACTGAACCAAGTCCGAATAACACAACTACATTCGCGGGAGATACATGGAACGTTTATATCGCACGCAGACAGGGAAATGGTACAAAGAATGGCGCTATCATTTGCATGAATAACAATGATGCATTCACGCGTGGTATCTGGGTAGATAATGATGGTTCACCAAATGGTACAGCTACTTCTGGTTATACTGACTGGAAAAATCAAGTGTTGGTGAATGTGCTGAATCCCGCTCAAACAGTTACTGTTGCCAATGACGGTCGTGTACATTTATATGCACCTGCACGTGGTTATTCTGTTTGGGTATTGCAATCAGAGTATACAGCGGTTTCCGGTAAACAAGCTGTTCCGCCGGCTGAAGAAGCTAATGTGCCTGTTTCTTATTATGGGGTGAAAGTATTTCCAAATCCTTCCAGTTCGCAAACAACCATCGACTTTGGTGTCCCTGCAAAGAGCAAAGTAAGACTGGAAGTATATGATGAAGCAGGAAGAGTTATAAAGGTATTAGCTAATGGTACTTTTTATAAAGGAAGATACCAGCAGCAATTCATTTACAGTGTAAGTGGTATTTATACGTATAGATATGTTTGCGGAGAAAAGGTTACGACGGGACGGATTGTGATTCAGAAGTAGAAAATAAAATGTAGAGTTATGAATTAAGAATTATGAATTGAATGAGCTCATTCATAATTCTTAATTCATAACTCTACATTTTATCTTAATAATAGATTTCTTCAATCAAACAATCTCCTTCATTCACATTCCTGGCTCCTCCTTTGCGGTCATCGGTAGAGGTACTGATCTCTTTGGAATGATTCGAGAGTTTGATTTTGAGTTGCTGTGTATATTTTACAACCCCTTCTTCATTCTTGATTTGTATTTTATAAGTCCCTGATTCCATCGTAAGATGTAATGTTTTCTTTTTTGCATCTCCATCACCACATTCCGGTTGCTCGGGCAAATAAGGCAATTCTCCTTTGATAGTATCATTTAAATACAAATAGTAAGTAGTAGAAGATTTGGCACTTGTCCAGAAATAAACCTGGAACGGTCGAAGTTTTTCATCACAACCTGATAATAGTAATACTGATAAAAGAAGCGCGATAAAAGTAAGTTGTTTCATTATTAAAATATTAATGCTGCTCCAGAAAATTTCCCAATTTCCCTCCCGATAGCTATCGGGACAA
>JBDTPD010000502.1:0-3885 GCA_039932855.1 Chitinophagaceae bacterium
GACTGGTACGAGCTCACTGTTTTTTAATCCTTTATTTTGTTGTGCGTCGAAGCGTTTTACATCAAACTGGTAAGTAACAGGACGCAGTTGTAAAATGAAATCAAGTCCTTTTACATCTTCTTTTACCTGGTATTTAAAACGTCCGTCAGACGGTGTAGTAAAAGGCACCTGTCCTTCGATGCTGGTGACAGCACCGTTACCAATACGTACTTTATTTGAATTATTAACTACAGCATTATACCCGAGCGCAGTTGCATTGTTCAGTGTAGCACTGACATCACTAAAGGCGCCAAGACCGGTATTTGAACTACCCAGCACAAGTGAATTAAGAGCATAAGGACCACAGGCCGTATTAAAGCTTCCGGATACATTATTGTACATAGCGCGATAGCCTGATGCAACATTAAAAGTACCATCCAGATTTGCAAACGCCGATAGACTACCTGTGGCAGTATTATAGCTACCAGTAGTATTTGAATAAAAGGAAGCGCTCCCAAGCGAGGAATTAAAAAGCCCGGATACGTTCGAATTCATAGCCTGTGCACCAACAGCTGAGTTATCGGTACCAATAGTATTTGAATTCAAGGCAAAAACACCACTGGCGGTATTCTGATAACCAGTCGTATTCTGATTCATAGCAAATGCTCCGTCCACCGTATTATTAAATCCATTGGTGTTAGACGATAATGTAGTATATCCTACGGCTACGTTATTATGTCCGCCAACATTCAACCACAGTGCGAAGCTGCCGATACCAGTATTATTAAGGTCCTGATTTATTTCTCCTGCTCTGTAGCCCCAGAATGTATTGTTTTTCAGATCGCCATCAATCAGGCCGGCAATATGATTATTCATTTTTAATTTAAGCGCCTTAAAATTTGTGGTGCCGATAAAACTTGTATCGTTAGTAATGGAGTTACCGGTTAATGCCCAGCCGCTACTACCAGATGATGATCCGAGCGTAACCCAGCTATTACCTGTATTATACACAAAGGCATCGAGTGTAGTATCATACACCAGCATACCTTTTACAGCCGTCATGCTATTACGGGCGCTGGTAGTGAGTCGCGGAATAAGAATACCTTTTGTTGATGATTTTACATCCAGTATCGCATTGGAATTTGGTACAGATCCATCTTCATTAATTCCCACATTCTGCGCCTGTGCAGAGAGGCCAGACATGATTGTTGCAAATGCTAATGCAAAGAGTTGATTTTTTTTCATGAAACTTGTTTAATGATTAAAGCGTTTGTTTAAAAAATGGTAACGACATAAAATGATCGTACCGGGTTGCTGCTAACAGAGAATCAACTTGGAGTTCGCTTGAGCAGACAAGGTATACTCATCAAATGCTCAACATGATTGAGTATTTCCCGACGGCAACCATTTTTTTCCCAACGGAAATGGTTTTACAGTCAACAGTTGGCAGTCTGCAGTCGCTCTCCGATACATGTCATACTCTTTATGTATACGGAGAGCGACTGCAGACTGCTAACTGCTGACTGTTGACTGAAAAAACCGATCGGTAAACTTTTCATACCGAAAACCATCTATTATCTGCCAATGGGATGTTTCTGATTTCTGCAGTTCAATTTGTCTTTTATTTTTACGTTTAACCTGTGTTGTTATACAAGAACTAACAAACATCATTAACATTAACCCTTATTGTGAAGTGCTATGAACCGGATTACCATTCTTATTGCTCTTATCGCATCGACAACATTATTTTCCTGTAACAAAAACAACGACAGAGAACCAATACCTGGTTTTTCAGCTGAAGGATTCTGGAGAGGAAGTCTTTCTTCCGGTACCGGCATTGCGGTATTGAATCGTGATAATGGTACAAGTCGTTTGTATATATTAACAACCAGTAGTGATACAGCCACAGCATTCGTAAAACATGACGGAGAATATGGAAGTAACCATGGTACACAAGGATATTTTTATTCTGAATACCTAACTATTGATGGCGCTTCAATTGATCATTTCATCGTAGAGACAACCCGTGCAAGCGGTTCTTCGATGCTTGGAGTAGTAACTCACACAGCAGTCAGCGACACATTACAAATGCAGAGTAGTTATTCTTTTCAATTAACAAAACAGTAAATCAGAATTATGAATTAAAAATTATGAATGATTGGCAAAGTCTGTATTACATCGAAAGCAATTCATCATTCATAATTAACATATACAAAGAGTATCGCAATATGGGGGCGGTGATGGAACCGGCAGAAGCTGAACTATGGCAGCCGGTTCTTCTTTCTCCTGAGAAAAGACAAGATGAATAAAATGACCAATGAAATACAACCAACTATTAAAACGATCACTATGACAAATGCTGTCATAGCAGGTTCTCCGATGCTCGATAAATCAAAACGTGTTGAATCAATAGATCTTTTACGTGGGATCGTGATGATCATTATGGCGATTGATCATGTACGCGACTATTTTAGCTACGAAGCATTTATTTACAGTCCTACTGATCTTTCGAAAACAAATGTTTTTTTATTCTTTACCAGATGGATCACGCATTATTGCGCACCGATCTTCGTGTTTCTCGCCGGGGTATCCGCCCATTTATATGGAGTAAAAAGAACAAAAAAACAATTAGCTCTTTTTTTATTGACAAGAGGATTATGGCTGGTGTTTGCAGAATGTTTTATTGTGACGCTTGGATGGACATTTAATCCCACCTACCCTGTTTTTAACCTGCAGGTGATCTGGGCCATCGGTATCAGTATGGTTTTCATGTCTGCATTAATATTTTTGAACCTGCGTGTAATTCTGACGATCGGGATATTACTGATAGCAGGACATAATTTAATTGACACTGTGCATGTACCAGGTAATGGCGCTTCATCTATACTATGGAGCATGATACATGATGAAGGAGATTTTAAAGTTGGTCATCTTTCTCTTTTTATTCATTATCCTATATTACCGTGGCTGGGTATTATGGCAATTGGCTATTACTTCGGTAAATTATATACCTATGGATACGATCCGGAAATGAGGCGAACAATTCTACTTTCACTTGGTATTGGTTCAATTGTTCTTTTCATTCTCTTACGCTTGAGCAATGTGTATGGAGATGCGAGTCATTGGGCAATTCAGAACAATGCAGTATTTACATTCTTATCATTTCTGAATGTTACCAAATATCCGCCGTCCTTATTGTATGCATTGATGACGATAGGTCCTGCGTTACTCTTCCTGGGTCTTTCTGAAAAATCATTAGGCAAATGGGGTAAAAGAATAACTGTGTTTGGAAGGGTTCCTTTCTTCTACTATATCCTTCATATCGCTCTGATCCATTTACTCGCCATCGGTGGCGCTATGATCTTAGGTTATTCATGGACGGATATGATATTGCATAACCGGGTCAACCGCACAGTCGAGTTAAAAGGTTACGGGTTTAATATTGGAATAGTGTATATGGTATGGGCCGCAGTTATACTTATCCTCTATCCATTGTGCAAAAAATATGATCGTTATAAGAGAGCTAACCAGTCAACGAAGTGGTGGTTGAGTTATGTATAAAAAAATAAAAAGAGTTAATTAACTATAAAACATTTGTATGCCGAAGAAGATCAAAGAAATATTAGCAGAAGCGGTATTTCCAGTTATTAAAGCAGTAGGTAAGGTAGAAATGGGTCATGTATTAACGAATATTAAAGAACAGAATTCAGCTGAAATTTATAAAAACACATTGCAGGGATTACATTCCGATTTTTTATTGCTCAAATCTGCAGCGATAAAATCAAAAACAAAGATTGATGATGGAATTGTAGACCTGGTACTCGAAGCGGTGCAGGAAAATGCCGAGGCAAATGGCATTGTTCTCTCCTGAGAGAGTATAAACTTTCATAGCAGTTAGATTTAGGT
>JBDTPD010000503.1:0-3864 GCA_039932855.1 Chitinophagaceae bacterium
AAGCTCGCGCCATACTTTCTCCGCAAACAACGCATCGTCCCAACGCAGGTACTCATAAGGCAAAGGAGTCCGCGAATTCAGGCTACCCTTTTCAAAGGCATTATCATTCCTGAGGGATTTATGCACCATAGTGTCCTGTATTCCCGAAGAATCTACACGGATGGGAACACCGGCATACGGGTCATAACCTGAAGAGGCGTTTTTATTGGTCTGCTGTTGTTGAGCCGACTGAGCATTGGGGTCAGCAGGTGGCCTTTTTCTTGAAGGACGCTGCGCATCAGCCTGGTTTACCAGCAACACAGACGCTAACATCAACACTCCCAGCTTTAAATAAGTACTTTTCATTTTCCTTGTTATTTAATATAATAAATCAGTGAAGGTGCAGGGCTAACACGACCATCCGGACCTTTCACTCTGATATTATCGATAGTTACTAATCTTCCTGCTTTCACATGTCTGTCGATAGCAGCCCGTACAGGACCGGAGAATGTATTACCGGTAGCAGGTACTGAAATGATATCATCATCAGTGTCGCAAGTCAATGTAAAGCTTACAACAGTATACTGAAGTTCAAAAGGGAAATCTTTGATACCGGCACCAACACCACCTTGTGCTTTAAATGCACCGGCATTCATTGCTTCACCACTTGGCTTACCACCTACATAGGCCTGAGCCTGTGGAACGGTACGCACACGGAATTGTGATACTCCGGCTACTTTACCATCAACAGTTACTGTGATCTTACAATCATCAGTTACACTTCTTACAGTGGCAATATATTTACCGGCACCGTTTCCATGTACTACTACTCCGCCACCACCAGTAATTGACACTTTAGTCTTGTCATCACCGCCGCCACTTGCAGCAATGGTAACAGGATTGTCAACACCGATATAGAGAACGTTCATTTTATCAAGGGCGATAGAAGCATTAGCCTGACCTACTGTATAGGTTACATTCTTAACAATGGTCTCAGGCTTTCCAGTTTCCTGGTTCATATAAGTGATTGAAACAGGAATTGAGTGTTGCCCGATACCACCACCAGCTAATTTAGTGTGAGCGGCACCATCTGCTCCGATAGGTACTGTTGAACCACCGATAACGATTGTCGGCTGCGCTTTCTTACTGAATGCACCAACACCGGCATCAATGGTAAGTTCCTGACCTGGCATCAGGTAATTAGACGATTGTCCGATTACTGCACCATAGCTATCAAATACGATGTTCACCTCACCAACTTTATTGTGGCAAAACTGAACAACTCTGTTTTCAGATGTCTTTATATCATTCTGGAATTTGCTAAGGATAGTTAAACCAGCTACAGTAGGTACCATGTGAAAGTAAGCACCTTCCCATGTTTTACCGGCTCTGTTTTCACTCTTTGGCTTATCCAGGTTGACTGGAAGACTTGTTTTGAATTCAGCTGAGATAGCAGTATCAATACCAAGAAGGTTTTGCTTGTAACTAGTCAGCATTTGAAGCAGTTTTTTTCCTGCTCCTTTCTCGATCATTACACGGGTGCTGACATCAAGGTCACCTTCTTTATATTTCTTGGTAGGATCTTTTGGATCGCCACCTGCTTCTCTCAGAATCTGATCTTTCAGTGTTTGAATATAATCAACGACCCCTTTGCTATAATCCTGGGCTTGTTGAGCTTTGGGGTACCAGATAGATGCTCTCGTGGAAGTAGAAGGATCTTTCATCTTTTCTTCCAGCGATTTCATGATTTGTTGGGTTGACGCGCCTACTATGACATTCGTCGTCTCCAAACTATTATTAACCGTTTTAAAGGCATTCAGGATCTCAGATGATACGTTCAGGGCCAGTAAGGCTGTCAGAACGAGATACATCATGTTGATCATTTTCTGCCGCGGCTCGCGAGGTAAAGACATGACGTTATTGGTTTTTTTTATTACTAATGGTGACTCTAAAAATCACGGGATACGGATTGTATTTTAAAAACGAATCCTTTAATACTTAGTTGCGAACCTGCATAGCGCTGAGCATATTGCCATAAACATTGTTCAGGCGACCCAGGTTACTGGCAAGAAGTGCAATCTGATCCTGCGCTTTCTTCGCATCTTCTACGCTGCCTTGCATTGCTTCAGAAGCTTTTGTAAGGTTGCCATAGAATTTGTTCATTGCTTTCAGGTGATTGTTGGTATCCTGCAATTCCAGTTCATAGATCGTGTTTAATGATCCCAGGTTCTTCGTCAATACCTGTACCTGATCGTGGAATTGTTTTGTACCATCAGCAGCCGCATTAAAATGCTGGATACTGTTCGCAGCGCCCAGGTAAGCATCTTTCATAGTGCCTAACGCTGTAGCAGCTTCACGTGTTTTAGCTGTATAGTCACCGGTAGCAGCTACTACGTCTGTGATATCAGACATCTTATCTACTGTACCGCCAAATTTTTTGAAATTTTCTCCCAGGCGACCTAAGTTAGCCGGAGTGATATCAGCATCGCGCAGCATATCTTCCAGTTTGTTCAGGGCAGGATTTCCGTTGTTAGCAGAACCCAAAGAAAGGGGAGTTGGTTTAAAATTAGGATCAAGGTCCGGGTGTTTGTTGATGTCTGGGAAATAACGTTGCCAATGTGGTTCTTCTGGCGGGGGAACAAGGAATGCCATAACAAGAAACACAATAGCCTCAGAGATCAGACCAACCATGATTGCTTCATCAGCACCTTTCCAGTGAAGGATTTTCATCATGGCGGCAAAGATTACCACCGCAGCGAAGAAGCTGAAGAGGAAGTTAAGAACTACCTGACCTTTTGGGGATTTAAAAAAAAGCATAGAGGGTTCGTTTTTATAGATTATTAAAATTTTACTAAAACTGAAACGTAGTTGGGAATGAAAAAATTGTATAAAAAAGAGAAAAAAAGAGGCCGCCTTGGCGGCCTCTCCTGAGAAAGATTTTTAATTATCTGCGATGTCCTTTTGAAGGGGCTGCAGGCAGGTCAATGACACTGCGGAATCCGATATATGATTTGGCTGAATCCTGGTATTCGTAAGTGCTGGTACCTGTTTGCAGATAGTACCCAACATCTTTCCAGCTACCGCCACGGATTATTTTACGTTTCATCAACGGAGGATCGTCATCTTTTGCATTCCAGCGAACATCAGGGTTCATATCGTGCTGGAAGTTTGTACGTCCCTCGTAATAGATAGAAGAAGTCCACTCTGCTACGTTTCCTGACATACAATACAGACCGAAATCATTAGGCCAGTAAGCATCAGCACGAACAGTGTAGAAACCGCCATCTTCAGGATAGTTACCACGACCAGGTTTGAAGTTGGCCATCAAACATCCTTTTTTATTACGCAGGTAATAGTTACCCCATGGGAACATTGATTGTGAACGACCACCGCGTGCTGCATACTCCCACTGAGCTTCTGTAGGCAGGCGGAAATCTGATTCCTGAACTCTTTTCTTTCCATCCAACCATGCATTCAGGTAGTGTGTTCTCCATTCGCAGAAAGCTGTAGCCTGTTTCCAGTTTACACCTACTACCGGATAGTTACCGAAAGCGGGGTGAGAGAAATAACGCTTGGTCATTGGTTCGTTGTATGAATAAGAGAAGTCACGGATCCATACCAGCGTATCAGGATAAATAGGAATATCTTTTTTGATAATAAACTTAGAACGTGATCTGCCGGCATTTTCTCTTTTAGCGGCTTCTTTCAGATCAAATACTTCTGAATGATAGATCAGCTTTGACGCATCGATCTCTTTTTTTCCAAATACTCTATCATCAGGAGAAAGGATCAGATCTGTATTACCTAACTCTTCAACGGTCTTAGGATCGTCCCATTTCATTTTTTGCATCGCAGCCCAGTCAACGTACTCGTTGCCATCGGTAC
>JBDTPD010000504.1:0-3857 GCA_039932855.1 Chitinophagaceae bacterium
TTTCATGTTGGTGGGGATCCTTCCAATTCACCCTGGAACAATTATGATCAAACTTATAATTCGATAATCACTACTGCCGCTGGTAATCTTGCCGGGGCCAATCTTCAATGGGATGCTTTATATATTGGTATTGGAGATGCCAATTTATTAATCCAGAACGCCACAAACAGTACATCCACGTCTACCGCCATTAAGAATACGGCTTTGGGAGAAGGATATTTTTTGCGTGCATACAATTATTTAAGATTAGTATCACAGTATGGTGGCGTTCCTTTACAACTTACTCCAGTTTCAACAGTACAGTTGGAATTTACAAGAGCAACCCCAAAGGATGTATATGCACAGATCATTGACGATTTTACTAAAGCCAGGGATTTGCTACCAGGTGGAGGAGGTCCTTATCATATTACAAAAGATGCTGCGGCACATTACCTGGCAAAAGCATATTTATCCAGGTCAAGTGAAATAAATAGCTCCTGGAACTCTTCGTTTATTGCTACCGATCTGGCAGCGGCTATCCAGTTATGTGACCAGGTAATAGCTGCTCACCCGTTGGCTCCGAATTTTGCCAGTTTATGGAATTTTACTGGTATCAATTCAGCAAATGAATCTTTGCCTGAAGTTATCCTGTCTGCCCAGTTTACTAATGATGTAAATACCAATCTTGGTAATGGTAATACTCAGCATTTGTATTTTGTTTCAAGATATGATGTGCAGGACCAGATGGCCCGTGATTTGACCGGAGACAGGCCTTTTAGCAGGATGGCGACCACCTATTATATGTATCGCGCATATGACCTGGTGAATGATTCCAGGTTCTGGAAATCGTTTCGAACTAAAAGTGCTTTAAATGGAGCATCACCGGTTGCTCCAAATGTCAAAGGTGATCTGGGAATTATGTTTGTAATTAACCAGCCCGGCGACACGCGGTTCCCTTTATCAAAAATATGTAAAACTACATCCGGCGCTAGTCTTGTAACGGATGTCAATGGCACCGGAAGGCCCATACCAACTACTTATGTGGCCTATCCGAATGGCAGAACTACAGATGGTGCATTAAATACCGACTTGACAACAACGGGTCAGAGTTTTGCGTCTTTAAATAAGTATATGGATGGTTCAAGGAATGCCCTGAATGATGTAGTCGGTCACAGGGATTTTATTTTAGCCCGTTCGGCCGAGACTTATTTAATAGCTGCTGAAGCCAAGATCAGGTTGGCTAAGCTTGGTACAGGTACTTATAGTGATGCATTGCCTTATATTAATCCGGTTCGCATACGTGCCCAATACACTAATGGAGAAAACAGGGCTGCCTATTATGATGGTGGCAATACATTGCTGTCTGCAACACTTCAGACGCCCGGGGTGGGTAATTCGTTTTATCCGGGCAATTCATATTACGAATCAAACAACATTCCGGTAAGTACCGCCGCCTCTGCAAGTTTGACTATTGCTGATGTTGCTACTTTGCCTGTGCAGGATGAATATATTATTACCCAGTTAGGTTTGTCCGGTCCATACGACAGGATGTTATGCCTGGTGTTGAATGAACGTTCCCGCGAGTTATGTGGAGAATATAAGCGGTGGGAAGATTTAGCAAGAACGAAAACACTAGTTCCAAGAACCAAGCTATTTAATATTGATGCCACAGCCAATATTGCTGATAAACATAATTTACGTCCTATTCCACAAACATTTCTTGATGCAATCCAGGCAGGTGGCCGCGTATTGACGCCAGCCGAAAAGGCCGCGATACAAAATCCAGGCTACTGAGTGTAACGAATAAATTCATTTACGCAAGCGATATGCAATCGAAAAAGACCCTGAATTATTCAGGGTCTTTTTCATTTAAGTCCTTACTTATAACGATCATCATCATCCGACATAACTCAATAAGAAATCATTATTCAACGTTGCATTCTTAAAAAGTGCCTTTAACTTTGAAAATTCCCCCATCATACTTACTGCATGAAAGGCATACTCAGCCCCTATTTGCTTATTCCAAACAGTTCCGGGATAGACATTATGACTATTTAATTCGTCAGGATTAAATAGCTTTTCAAATTCCGAATCAGAAATTTTATTTATAAGCAGATAAATTTTCGCTACTATATCGGGATTGTTGAAATAAACAGGTTCTTTAAGCGGATCAAACTCTTCCGGGATATTTTCATAATCGAGATTTGCATAATCAATTTGTTCTCCTATAAATTCTTTTGGATAGAATATTTGATCAATCAGTTCACGATCGTGTTCGCCATATTTTTTGGAAAGAATGAATTGAAGTCCGGCAAAAGTTTTTTCGAATACCTCATATTGCTTATTCGCTGTTAATACATCGACGCTATCAGGATTGTTCAGGATTTGTTGAAAATCCTGTTGACCAATACGATAAAGAGTTGCACTTTGTCCCATAAAAATCAATACCCTAAAGATAATATATCCAATATAAATCCAGATAAGGAGTACAACATATTCAGCTTCCTGTTGTGTAGGAGAACAAATTTCAACAATAGTAAACGTTATGGTTAGCCCCCTGTCTAACCATCAGCCCCAACGGGGCTGTCCACCTTGCTTCATTTTCAAATAGCATTAAACCAAAAATTAATTAACAGAAATTAAGTCCAGCAAATCACATCTCTTTACATAGCGATAATCTTTAGCATTTTATAATGGATAATTCCCGTTCTTTAAAGACGCTTTATACTGAATCAGCCACCAACTCACAGACTATTATTACTTTTATAACCTGATGTAATGTCAAAAAATCATTCCTGATGAAATATCTCCTAAGCATATTAACTATATTCTTGTATAGCTGCTCATCCAATCAAAATACAAAGCCCACACAAACCGCTGGCTCGATACAGACAGTCAGTAGTGCACAATCAAGATTTAGTTCACATTCCACAATGAATTGCTCTTATGCTCATGTATCTGACCAATTCACTCTTGATGTGAATGTAGATCGTTATACGGACACACTGGAATATCATGACTCTACCCTATTAAAATTGCTGATCAGGAATAAGAAAAACCAAACTTCAGTTGACAGTATTTTATTTTCTACACGTCTTTATTGGGGGACTTTCTTATCAGACTGCAATAGCGTAACCTCCTATTCTACCAATTTTAATTCCAATAGAGAAATAGTTGACAATTACTTTGGCGATATCGTCATTGCGGATGTAAATTTTGATAAGAAAGATGATATATGTTTTATCAATGACAATAGTGGAAATAGCGGACCAACATATAATTTCTATGTACAAACTGCTGATAAAAAATTCGTGCTGGATAATTTCCTGACTGATTCAGTAGTTTTTTTCCCGGATAATATTGACAAATACAAACATCAGCTTACTACACTGGGTCATGCAGGCGCCTGTTGCGTAGGACAACATATTTTTCATTACGATAGATCAACAGACAAATGGAAGCTGATCAGTCATAAAATATTAGGACTGCCGAAAAAATAGTAACTCTACAACTATTACGAGCGATATGGTTAGACCCCTGTCTAACCATCAGCCCCAACGGGGCTGGCCACTTAACTTTTATAATACTGCTGTAGCACAATTCAGAAATACCCCATCCAAATCACCATAAAAAACGGAAATAGTATGATTGAAAACACATGGTCATACTACCGGAATATAATTTCTTTGAAAAAAATAGAACATGGATGGTGGTTATCAAATCCGGAATCAATCTGCTATACATTTTCTCACATTTGCAGTTGTAGAATGGGTAGATGTTTTTACCAGGAAAAGTTATCGTGATATAGTATTGAATTCAATGCGCTATTATCAGGCTGAACGTGGTTTACTACTACATTGCTGGTGCATTATGAGTAA
>JBDTPD010000505.1:0-3850 GCA_039932855.1 Chitinophagaceae bacterium
CCAGGCCTGCGATGCCATCAGTGGCGCGAGACCGGGAGCGAGGAGAGAGATCATGCAGCAATATCTTCAACGTATCAAAGACCTCGAGAACCTGGCCATGACCTATGATGGGGTTGAAAAAGCCTATGCCATCCAGGCCGGTCGTGAATTACGCGTGATCGTAGAATCGGATAAGGTAACTGACCAGGATTCTGAAAAGCTTTCTTTCGAAATTGCACAAAAGATCCAGACAGAAATGACCTTCCCGGGACAGATAAAAGTAACAGTGATCAGGGAGAAGAGAGCAGTGAATGTAGCTAGATAAGCGGGGCTATGAGCTTTTAGCTATTAGCTTTTAGTTTCTTGTAAAACTGTATTTCCTAGTGCATTGAATATGTTGATGAAGAGCTAACAGCTAAAAGCTAATCGCTGGCAGCTTTTTATTTGGAATTTCAGCACTCGGCACCTACCTTTGCCTCCCTTAAAATAACAAGTTATGAACGCCATAGCATTTGTACATGAGCAGTTGAGCGGCAAGAAATCCTTCCCGGCTTTTAAACCAGGTGATAATATCACGGTTAACTATAAGATCATTGAAGGTAACAAGGAAAGGATCCAGTCTTTTAAAGGCGATGTGATCAAACGTCAGGGTACTGGTTTTACTGCCAGCTTCACTGTTCGTAAGATCTCTGATGGTGTGGGCGTTGAAAGATTGTTCCCTTACTATTCTCCTAATATCGATTCTATCGTATTGAACAAAACAGGTGATGTACGTCGCGCTAAATTGTTCTATCAGCGTAAACGTAGCGGTAAAAGCGCACGTATCCGTGAAAAGAGAATACTTACTGCAGAGTAATTTTCTATTAAACATATTTGTAAAGCCCGGTTTCACCCGGGCTTTCTTGTTTTTCGCGTAGAACTCTCTTACGAAGATGTTAACGTATATGATTTGAGGACTTATTTACTATCTTTACTCCTTAATATTCTACTATTATGATACAACCGAATTTTTTGGGCGTACTCGGTACTAACGAGATCATTATCATCCTGGTGATCGTATTGCTGTTGTTTGGTGGTAAAAAGATCCCTGAACTGATGCGCGGTTTAGGTAAAGGCGTTCGTGAATTCAATGATGCGAAAAGCAATGTGAAGAAAGAGATTGAAGACCACACAAACGAAGTCAGGAACTCCACAAATCCCTGATTAGTTTTCATCTTTATTATTCTCACCTTTTTTGATCCAAAAAAGAATTACTTCTTTGTTTGAATTCTCTTCCATTGAGCAATATCATGACAGGCTTCAGGAAGGAAGCAATACCTGTTTACAGGCAGTTGAACATTACCTGCAACAGATAAAAGCAACAGAACGACTCAATGCATTTATCGAAGTTTATACTAATGAAGCATTGGAACGTGCCCATGCATTGGATGAAAAAAGAAGCATTGGTGCTGCACGTGGTAAACTTCATGGTGTTGTTATTGCCATTAAAGATGTGATCTGTTATAAAGATCATTTACTCACTGCCTCTTCCTCAATTTTAAAAGATTTTTCTTCTGTCTATTCAGCAACTGTGATTGAACGATTGCTGGCAGAAGAAGCTATTATCATTGGTCGTGTTAATTGCGATGAATTCGCGATGGGCTCTACCAATGAAAATTCTGCATACGGAAATGTATTGAACGCATTGGATGAAACCCGTATACCCGGTGGATCATCCGGCGGCTCAGCGGTAGCAGTACAGGCAGGACTTTGTATGGCCTCCTTAGGAAGTGATACCGGTGGATCTGTTCGTCAGCCTGCGGATCTCTGCGGTATTGTAGGACTAAAACCTTCCTATGGCCGGATCTCGAGATATGGCCTGATCGCTTATGCGTCTTCTTTTGATCAGATCGGTATATTCAGTCGCAATGTTCCTGACGCCGCCCGCTTACTGGAAGTAATGGCTGGCGCTGATGAATATGACAGCACCGTTTCTCACAAACCGGTAGATGATTATAGTCACCAGCTTTCCGGAAGCAGGAATTACCGCATAGCCTATTTTAATGAGGCACTGGACCATCCCAGCCTTGACCCTGAAATAGCTGGCAACATCAAACAAACCCTGGACAGCCTGCGCCAATTGGGCCATGAAGTAGAAGCCGTTGACTTTGACCTGCTCGATTATATCGTTCCAGCCTATTATGTGCTTACCACCGCCGAAGCATCCTCTAATTTATCGAGGTACGACGGGGTGAAATATGGGTATAGGGATAAGAATAAAAGTCTCGAACTCACAGAATTATATAAAGAAACCCGCTCCGCAGGGTTTGGAAAAGAAGTTAAGCGAAGGATCATGCTTGGCACCTTTGTTTTGAGTGCCGGCTACTATGACGCCTACTTCACCAGGGCCCAAAAAGTTAGGAAATTGTTATATGATAAAATGAGCTTGATCTTCAAGGATTTCGACTTCATTTTCATGCCTACAACCCCTGCTACGGCCTTCAAAATTGGCGAGAAAATGGACGACCCAATTTCGATGTATCTAGCTGATATTTATACCGTTATGGCCAATTTAACGGGTATTCCTGCTATTTCCCTCCCACTCTACCAACATAAGAATGGCATGCCTTTTGGCCTTCAGCTGCTCTCAGATAGTTTTAAAGAGGTAGATTTACTCCACTTTTCGAATTTTCTGATCACTCAATACCCTAAGAAATAAGTTCGACCTCCTGCGAGGACTGAATAAATGATGGCCCGGTGAATAGCCGGTCAATTATGTACTTTAAAAATTCGCTGTGATGTTAAAAAGACTTTTGTTCAATTGTATGGCTGTTACTTTTTTAAGTGGACCCGCTTTCGGAGCCCATGAAAAAGATGTACAAAATCAATACAGGCAAGTGTCTTTTTCTGATACAACTACTGAAAAAAAGGATACTGTTATCTATCCTGTCACTACTCCCATTGATCCAAAGGAAGGTTTCAAAGATCTGTTCATACCCGCTGCCACCAGCAATGGTATCAGCATGGCACAATTAAATCCAATGGCCATTAGTTTCGTTCAGGATTACATTGATAAGTATGGAAAAGAAATGAGCGATATCAAGATATCAGGCAAACCTTATTTTGATCTGATGGATGTAGTGCTGGTTCAGCACGGTTTACCTAAAGAATTAAAATATCTCGCATTTATCGAATCTGAATTAAACATGAACGCAAAATCATGGGCAGGTGCAGTAGGTCCATGGCAGTTTATGCCAGCCACTGCGCGTAACATGGGATTGAAAGTAGGGCGTTCAGTAGATGAGAGAAGAGACATATATAAGAGCACGCACGCAGCTTCGCGTTACCTCACCAGTCTCTTTAGCATATATGGTGATTGGTTACTCGTAATCGCTGCTTACAATTGCGGACCCGGTGTTGTGAACAGCGCTATCAAAAAAAGTGGCAGCCGTGACTTCTGGCAATTACAACGTTTTCTTCCAACAGAATCCAGAAATCACGTAAAGAAATTCATTGCTACGCATTATATCATGGAAGGTGAAGGTGGTGTAACTACGCTTACTAAGACAGAAGCAGGCAATCTTCTTTCACCAACTGATACAACTCGTATTATTAAAGATCAGTTAGCTGATGCCCGTTTGCAATATGTCAGCGGACGTTATAACTCAGTTGTCATTATCCGTTCCTTAGGAATGGATATGCCGACATTCACTAAACTGAATCCTGATTTTGATAAGCTGATCGCATTGAATGGTAATTACGGATTATATCTGCCGAATGATAAGATGGATATGTTCCTGGCAAAGAAACTCGATATACTTCGTGAATCCGTTCATCTTCTGCTATACCCCGAGGCAACTGCTTCGAAAAGCCCCGCGCGGGAGTGATGATT
>JBDTPD010000506.1:0-3849 GCA_039932855.1 Chitinophagaceae bacterium
ACTGGCTGACCATTGGACGGGAAGTATGGGGGAAGGAATCACTATCGGATTTGACGGGATGAAAAGAGCAACAGTTATCGGAACTCCATTGGCGCGTCTTAGTGGGGCTACCGAAACATTCGAAATGCCTAATACAAAGATCAGGTTCAGTTTTCCCATAGAACGTCTTTATCATGTCAATGGTCTTCCAAGAGAATTTTATGAACCCAAAATTACCGTGAATGTCAGCCAGCAGACTCCGGGCAAGGATCCAATTCTACAGAAAGCGCTGTCTGTCTTAGCAACGAAATAGGTTAACTGATAGACAGATAGTATGATAAATTTTTCAAGCGAAAATTTCACAGGCGTTCACGGGAAGGTGATGAGTGCTTTGGTGCGAGCCAATTCAGGTACTGTCCCTTCGTATGGAAATGATCTGTACACTGAAAAAGCCGTTGATATTCTAAAGGAATATTTTGGCAAAGAGATCGACGTGTTCTTTACGTTTAATGGCACTGGCGCAAATAATTTTGGATTGGGATGTGTGATCGAAAAATATCAATCTGTTTTTTGTACGGATATAGCTCATTTATATGTCAATGAATCAACAGCACCCGAAGCTTTTCTCGGTTGCAGAATTTACCCGGTACAATCTTTCAATGGTAAGATTGATATTGATGAATTGACGAGAAGTATCAAAAGATTAAACAGCATTCATCATCCACAGGCAAAAGTTATTTCGATAACGCAGCCTACAGAATGCGGGACTGTATATTCTATCGATGAATTATTAACGATAAAAAAGATCTGCCTTGATAATAAAATGCTTTTCCATATAGATGGAGCACGATTTTTTAATGCAGCCGCGCATTTAAATGTATCGTTGAAGAAGATTAGTAGTGAAATTGGTGTCGACATCCTGACATTAGGCGGTACCAAGAACGGGATCATGTATGGCGAGGCTGTTATCTTTTTCAATATGCCTGACACAAATTCTTTCAGGTACCACCTGAAAAGGAGTATGCAACTGGCATCAAAAAACAGGTTTATTGCCGTACAGTTCCTCGCGCTGTTTGAAAATGAATTATGGAAGGATTTTGCTGTACATACAAATAACCTTGCTAAAACCTTTGCGGCAGAAATTTCCAACGTGCCAGAGATCAGGATTGTATACCCGGTTGAGTCAAATGCTGTTTTTGCAGAAATCCCTGGTCATTTATTGCCGGGACTTCGTGAAAAAGCTGGCTTCTATAGCTGGGATGAAGGCAAGAATATTTACCGGTTTATTTTTTCTTTTGATAACACCTTGGAAGAAATTGAATTTTTTACCAGGCAACTAAGCATGGGCAACGAACGATAAAATATCATACATTTAGTGTTCCAAAAAATTAGTGTGACCAACGAATTAAGCCGTAATGATAAAGTCCGTTTCTACATTTCATAAATTATCTGTCTGCGACGGGCTGGAAGCATTGGCGACGCGTAACTATAATACGGCGTTTCCTTTTCATTTTCACCAGACCTATAATATCTCATTGGTGTATGACGGGATTTTCCGGACAAAAGTTGGAGAAAAAAATCTGCACGCACCATCCGGCGCTATTTTAATTACCAATCCACTGGAGGTTCATTCGAATCCTGTCGATACGAATGAACGAATCTCATTCTTTACTTTTTATGTCAGCGCTGATTTCTTTAATTTTTCTACCAGTAGTCAGCCGGTATTCTTTCAGAATAATGTGATCTATGACGAACTGCTGTTTAACAGGCTTCGCCAGGTAGCGATTCTTATAGAAAGTGGTGGTGCTGATGAGAGTATTGAGCCGGAGTTGAGCAGTACGTTACAGGCGCTTGCGTCTAAATATGCATTTGCAGACGGAAAGAACGAACTAGTTACTAATTATTCAATGTTTAAAAATCTGTTGGCTAACGAAAACCTCGATAAGTTTTCATTGGACCAAACGGCTAAGCAATTCGGCATTAATAAATACAAGTTTCTTCGGTTGTTCAAATTTCAAACTGGTCTGACTCCTAATAATTATTTTATCCTGAAACGGATTGAGAAAAGTAAAGAATTACTTTCTGCCGGTGATGATCTGCTGAGTATAGCGGTCGATCTCGGTTTTTATGATATTCCCCATTTTGCCAAGCACTTTAAAAAGTTTATGGGTATTTCTCCTGCTGCATATAGTTCGGCTATTACGCCTGCTGAATAAAATCCTGCGTCATATATTGTCTTCGGTTTAGCCGTAATTAATCAATATTTTTGATATCATGGGATATTTCATATTTATTTTTCCACTTCTTATTATTGGTATGTTGGCGCTGATTTCATTTATCATTTCAAAAATGGGATGGGATGACCTTTACGCTAATTATCCGGCGAGCACAGAATTTTCCGGACAACGGATCGGAATAATAACAGCGGCCGTCAATAATGCAAACTACAAGAACTCACTTGTCCTTAAATACAATGAAGAAGGAATTTACTTGCGACCCGTATTGATATTTCGCTTATTTCATAAACCTATTCTTATTCCCTGGAAAGAAATAAAAGAAGTAAGACAAAAAAAGATATTGATCTTTAGTTATACGGAGTTGATCATTGGTAATCCTTTTGTAGCTGTTATCAAAATAAGCAAATCAACATTTACGAAATTAGAATACCTTATTTCACAGCGTACGACTAATTTTAATCGCACACTGAATCAATAAATCAATGAATGCCTTGCGAAAAATAGTTATCCTTTGCTTGTGTCTGTGTGTATTCGCATTTAATACTGCGGGTCAGCAAACTCCTCAAAGTAAATGGCATACGATATCGAGGAACCGAATTATTGAATTTACTATTACAGAGGATAGTATTGTTGACCGCCAGCTTGATTGGAATTTAACTCCACGTGTAAATGCAAGGAACTATCGTGATGCCAAACCAATAAAAAGCTTGACATTGGCAAAGGGAAATATTTATTTTATCTATAAAAATGATAGTGAAGATTCTTCGCGTAGAGCGGTTATTTCATTGGTGAAGTCAACATCGTTTCCTAAACTGTTTTTCTTTAATGTTGATTCAGCTGATTTTTCACAAGGATCAACTCTGCAGGATTTTATTCGTAATGATCCTAAGGAGAAATTAGGAATGTTCTTACTAAACGAACCATATCTGAATAAGTTGAAAGCGCAGAAATCCATCGAACAGATGACTGCTGAAGATTTAAAAAAATATATTATCCGCTCACCGCAGATTACAAAACAACTTGATAGTCTGGATACTGATATGAAAACTTCAAACACAAGAGTATTTGCCGGTTATTTTATGATCCGGTACATATTTGGCGAAATCGGTTATAATCCTTTATTCACAGATGAGCAGTTTGAGGCAATGATCAAAAAGTTTCAGAATCGGAATGACACCAGGGAATTACTGAAGCATTTTTTTGAACAATAACAGCATCGTAAGATGATATCTTTCGTATCTTATTGATACTATTTCTACACTGAAACGAACGAAAGTTATTTCTATAAGAAATATCTTCCTCAGAATTTATAGTAAATCCTAACATTGCATATACAATTGCCACGAATGCAAATTTGTCAGGCTAGCTATAACGATCAATAAATGCATATGAAAAATAACAGGCGCGACTTCCTGAAGAAATCTGCTACCATTGCTTCTGCCTTGTCAGTCGGCGGCATCAGTACTGTTGCCGCATCCTCTTCATACATTAATACAAAAGGTAGTACCAAAGAAAACTTTGGCAGCATTGTAAAAGATGCCGGTATGCAAATGAGTGAAGCTTACTTCGCTGGTATGGATGAGCGAAGGATTGCTTTTATGAAACAACTCGATGTATTAGGCGCAGTGGGTGG
>JBDTPD010000507.1:0-3837 GCA_039932855.1 Chitinophagaceae bacterium
CCTCCTGCGGCACTTCCACATTTCCAATCTGCTTCATCCGCTTCTTACCTTCTTTCTGCTTCTCCAACAACTTACGCTTCCGGCTGATATCACCACCATAACATTTTGCTGTTACATCTTTTCTCATCGCCGAAATATTTTCCCGTGATATCACCTTTGCACCAATAGCTGCCTGTATCGCAATCTGGAATTGTTGTCTTGGTAATAATTCTTTTAATTTCTCACACAACTTTCTTCCAAATTCCTGTGAACGGCCACGGTGGATCAATGCACTCAATGCATCTACTTTTTCATTGTTCAACAGGATGTCCATTTTCACAATATCTGCCTCACGATAACCGATCGGATGATAATCAAACGAAGCGTATCCTCTTGTCTGACTTTTCAATTTATCATAGAAATCAAATACGATCTCTGTCAATGGCATTTCAAACAATAACTCAACACGTGTAGTAGTCAGGTAACTCTGGTTCATCAGAATACCACGCTTACCAAGGCAAAGCGTCATGATGTTACCAATGTATTCTGGTTTGGTAATGATCTGTGCTTTGATGAATGGTTCATCGATATGATCCGTTTTTACCGGATCGGGAAATTCAGTTGGGTTATTAACGATTACCGTTTCTCCCGCTGTTGTGTAGCCGATAAAACTTACGTTCGGCACCGTCGTGATCACTGTTTGATTAAACTCACGCTCCAATCTTTCCTGGATAATTTCCATGTGCAATAATCCAAGGAATCCGCAACGGAAACCAAAACCTAACGCCTGTGATGTTTCCAGTTCATACGTCAATGAAGCATCATTCAACTGCAGCTTGTCCATACATTCGCGCAGCTCTTCAAAATCTTCTGTATTCACCGGGAAAATACCAGCGAATACCATCGGTTTCACTTCCTGGAAACCTTTAATGATCTCCTGCGTAGGATTAGCAGAAGTAGTGATCGTGTCACCCACTTTTACTTCCTTTGCATTCTTGATACCAGTGATGATATAACCAACATCGCCGCAGGTCACTTTATCCTTCGGCGTCATTTTTAATTTTAAGATCCCCACTTCATCCGCTTCATATTCCTGTCCGGTACTGACGAATTTTACTTTATCGCCTTTCTTGATAGAACCATTTACAATACGATAGTAAACGATGATACCGCGGAAGCTATTAAATACGCTATCGAAGATCAATGCCTGCAATGGAGCATCGGGTTTACCTTTTGGTGCAGGAATGCGGTTAACGATTGCATCCAGTATTTCTTCTACCCCAACACCTGTACGCGCGCTGGCGAGTAATATATCTTCTTTTTTACAACCAATCAGTTCGATGATCTGATCCTGTACTTCTTCCACCATCGCGCCTTCCATATCGATCTTGTTGATCACCGGAATGATCTCGAGGTCGTTGTCAATAGCGAGGTAAAGATTGGAAATGGTCTGTGCCTGGATACCCTGTGAGGCATCTACCAGTAGCAAACAACCCTCACAGGCAGCCAGTGCACGGCTCACTTCATAGCTGAAGTCAACGTGACCGGGGGTGTCGATCAGGTTAAGGATATATTGCTGTCCATCTGTGTGTTTATAGTTGATCTGGATCGCGTGGCTCTTGATGGTAATGCCCTTCTCGCGTTCCAGGTCCATATCATCCAGCACCTGGTCCATCATATCCCGGTCACTGATAGTGCCGGTCGATTGTAACAGCCTGTCAGCCAGGGTGGATTTGCCGTGGTCAATGTGTGCGATGATGCAGAAATTTCTGGTATTCTTCATGTACTTGGTATCACTTTTTTCAGGTGGGCAAAGGTAATGAAAAGAGGGCAGCTATCAGCGATTAGCTATGAGCTATTAGTTTGGCGGCTGAGAAGGGCAAAAACCAGCTTTTTAGGGGGAAATGGTGATGGGAAAGCTATTAGCTTTTAGCCATTAGCTATTAGCTATTAGTGCGGAAAGCTATAAAGATCGAACTCTTCGCCGACGATGTCTCCGGCAGTTTGACGAAGCTATCTATAGAAATGTTGTGGCGGGACTCGTCGAAGTAGATCATTACCGCTTTCAGCTTCCTTAAGACTATTTCTTTGTAGAGAATTCGTAGATATATGGGGATGCGCCGTTCTTCCCTTCCGTACTGATGTATAAATTTCCCTCGGCATCAAAACAGAGTCCTTCAGGCTGTAATAACAAATCTTTATTCAAATAATCGAACCCTATCAACTTTCCATCATGCGTGAACTGGGCAATGCACTTACTGTCTTTACTGGATAGTACATATACATCATGCGTAACAGGATGCACGGCAATGGCGGAAGGATAAAATTTAATATCGTCGCCGCTCATCTTCTTCAGATCCTTTTTTTCTATCAATAAAAAAGGATCGGTTTTTAATGTGCCTTTCTTTATATCATATTCAAATACAGAACGGGTCGATTTCTTTTCATCTTCCTCGCCCGATTTATTCTTACAGGCGATCAGCAGGTTGCCGGTAACAGGATCATACGCTAGTCCTTCCGTATTATTTTCCTTACCGAGATCCGTTTTGATTTCGGTTACCTGCTTTGCGTTTTTCCAATCATTGATTTTAAACAATGAGCCATGACTCCACAGTGCATACACCGTATCGCCAACGATAGCAAGATCTTCTATATCGATCTTCTCTTTGGCTGTTTCATAAAAAGGGATTGTATTGGCAATAGTAGCTTTCCCATCGTCAAGATTAAGTACATATAATGCTGCATGCAAATCTTCAATCGCCATTATTTGATTACTATCCAGTTTTACTATGCCTGAGATCTCTTTCAATTGATCAGGTAATACCCATTTGGCTATTGGTTTAGTAAAATTAAAATTGCCGGCTCCTTCTTTTCCATTTGCGGTAGCATGAACTTCTTCTGTCTTCTTTCCGGAACTATTATTACATGATGCAAAGATCATGAAGAAGAAGGCAATCACTAACGTATTTAAGCACTGATAATACATAGGCAGATTTAAACGTGGAAATAAATATAGTCATTCAGAAAAGCAATGACCGGGAAAAGGCTACTGTTAACATATCAAAAACAATGCAAAACATGTAAACCTTTACCCGTCAATGATCATACCCGAATATCATCCGGTTTTTTTATATTTACAGCCAGCTTATCAATAACCTGACCTGCTCCACCATGAAACAATTCATTCTTTGTATTTCGCTGTTACTGGCCATTCAGGTCAATGGTCAGGCGCAACAATCAGTAATATCACTTCTGCAGAAAAAAGATTTTCCTTCTTTCAAGCTATATATCGACTCGGCCTTTAAAAAAGGCATACAAGCAAGCTGGGTTATTAATCGGGATATAGTATCGGAATACCAGGAAGCCGTTGTTGAAGTAGCAGAAAAAGAACCATTAAAAAAGAAAAACTATCGAACTCATCACTATACCATCAACTTACTTGCTACACGGACTGACATATTTTATTATAAACTGACCGAAAGGATAGATACTGACGATGACATCCCGGGAAGTATGGCAACAGACGAAACAACCAATCATTTTATTGACGAAGCAAAGTATACCATGTTTGAAAAAACATTTAAAGATGTCTATGGCGTTGCATTGGATCGAAGGGATATTTTCCTTACTTCTATTGTTTACGGAAGTAGTTGTGGTATTGCGGGAGAAGATCCTGCTTACATGCAACGGCTTAGCACATTGATAGTAGAAAAGAATCTCACTACTATCAGAAGTTGGCTAAAATCAGCCAACACCGAGAAGCAACTTTACGCAATAGCAGGTTATAAGGCACTCGCTAAACAAAATTATCATTTGACTAACGAAGAAAATAATCTGATAAAATTAATCAGTAACATA
>JBDTPD010000508.1:0-3826 GCA_039932855.1 Chitinophagaceae bacterium
CCAATATTCGCCAGTAAGACAGGTGATATAGCTATCTGGCAACAAGGAGATTTTCCAGCCAAATGGAAAAGACAGGGTGATTTTATGATGCCTGGTTTTGACAGCAGTTATTTATGGAAAGGAATTATTCCTCAACAGGACAATCCTCACATGAAAAATCCGGCAAGAGGATATGTCAGCAGTGCCAACCAGGCAGCAACAGATACTTCATATCCTTATTATATCGGAAATGATTTCCCGGTATATCGTGGTTATATGATCAATCGCTATCTGGATGGCATGAGTGGTATCACACCAACTGACATGGAAAAAATGCAAACGGATAATTATAATGTGCTTGGTGAATTCAGTAAAGACATTCTGATGAGAACAGATGAAAGTAAATTGTCTGCTGATGAGCAAAAGTATTTTGCCTTATACAAATCATGGAACTTCCGTAGCGATCCACATGAAAAAGGGGCTACTGTTTTCAATGTCTGGTGGAAAGAATTAGAAAAAAGTATCTGGTCAGATGAATTTGATACGACTCATGTAAAATTGCCATGGCCCAATGAAGCTACCTTAGTAGAGAGCCTGCATAAAGATTCTGCGTATCATTTTATTGATGATATCAGAACACCACAGCATGAAACATTGGAAGATAGATTACTTGTTTCGTTGCGTACAGCAACAAGTCAGTTAAAAAAAATAGACTCTGCCGGCAAGCTAGAATGGGCAAAATTCAAAGGCACTGGTGTACAGCATTTATTGAAACTGGCGCCCTTTAGCCGGTTGAATTTACCTGTTGGTGGTGGCGCAGGCATGATCAATGCCAGCAAAGATAATCACGGTCCGAGCTGGAGAATGATCGTTCACCTTGCACCTGTTACCGATGCATATGGAGTATATCCAGGCGGACAAAGTGGTAATCCGGGTAGTAAATATTATGATGATTTTATCGATACATGGGCCGCTGGGAAATATTATCTGTTATGGGTAATGAAAAAATCCGATGCGATTGATAAGAGAGTAAAATGGACCATGAAGTTTTCGAAAGCATAAGTTATTGCTGAAAAATTAACGAACCAATCTGATTGTTATGAAATTTTTTGTTGCACTTATTTTAACGGCTATGCTGGCATTTATTTCAGCATTTTATTTTGATTGGTGGATCATTGCCGTTGCTTCCTTTGTAACAGCGTTGTTGATCCATCAAAAACCATGGAAGGCCTTTCTCGCAGGTTTTCTTGGTCTCTTTCTCTTATGGGGAATACTTGCGGAATGGATCGATTCAAAGAATGAAAGTATTCTTTCCGGAAAAATATCGCAGTTGCTTGGTATAGGTAATAATCCATTCTTGTTAGTATTGATCACTGCGTTCATTGGCGGGTTGGTAGCAGGATTGGCTGCGTTGAGTGGTAGTTATCTTAGAAAAACAAAGTAGCATTTTTGTACCCGGCATATAAAGTTTATATCCATAATTAGTTTGATATTATTGGTGCAATCCATACGCTGATCTTCTTCAGATGGAACAGATCGGTAAAGAATGATGTTAAATGTTTCAAAATAACGAAGCCTGCCTGTTTGCATGACTCCATGCGCTATATTTTTGTTTCATTAACTTAACCATGAGAAAATCTATACTACTGCTTTCGCTGACCGTTCTTTCTTTGTTTTCTTTTGCCGGCTCTGTTACCGGTCTTGTTACTGATGATAAAGGCAAATCGTTGCCATACGCTTCTATCAGTATCAAAGGCACAACAAAAGGGACTACCGCCAATGGCTCAGGAAAATATTCAATCAGTCTTACTCCCGGTGATTATACATTGATTTGCCAGTATGTTGGCTATGGCCGTATAGAAAAGAAAATTTCGGTGACAGCAGATGACCAGGTTATTAATTTCAGTTTATCTATCCAGGAACTTACGTTGGGTGAAGTAATAGTAAAGAAAGGAGAGGACCCTGCTTATGAGATCATCCGCCAGGCTATTAAGAAACGTGAATACTATAATACACAGGTAGATTCATTCTCTGTAGAAGTTTATATCAAAGGATTAATGAGATCGAGAAAAATTCCTTCCAAAGTAATGGGGCAAAAAGTAGATCGCGATGCCAGTGACGGACTTGATTCTGCCGGCAGGGGAATATTATTTCTTTCCGAATCAGTTACCAAAGTCGCTTATAAAAAACCGGGCAAGTTGAAATACCAGGTTATCTCTTCCAGGCAGAGTGGTGGTGGATTCGGATTGAGCTTTCCCTTCTTTATTAATTTTTACCAGAACAATGTGCAGGTATTCAACAATACATTCAATCCACGTGGATTCGTTTCGCCAATCGCTGACGGCGCGCTGAATTATTATAAATACAAATACGAGGGTAGCTTTTTTGATGAAGGAAAAATGGTCAACACCATTACAGTAATCCCAAAAAGAAAGGGCGAACCATTATTCTCCGGTACTATCCAGATCGTAGAAGATGACTGGCGCATTTACAGCGTTGATATGCTCACTACTTCAGCTTATCAACTGGAGTTGATCGATAGCTTACGCATCAGCCAGATCCATTCGCCCGTTACAAGTGATGTCTGGAAAACAAAGAACCAGGTGGTATATGTAGCGGCCAACATTTTTGCATTTGACTTTACCGGCAACTTTGTAAATGTGTATACTGATTATAATCTGAATCCCGGGTTTTCAAAGAAATATTTTGACCGCGTGATCATGAAGTATGATACCGCATTTAATAAAAAAGATACCAACTACTGGAACAAAACAAGACCGGTAGCGCTGGAGACAGATGAAAAGCGTAATTATGTTTTCAAAGACAGTGTGAGTAAGATCATGCGTGACTCCTTTCTTACCAAACGAAATATAGATTCGTTACGCGTAGCAAGGAAACCTATTACTATCAAAAAGATCTTCTGGTCAGGTGTGTCGCATAATTTCTATAGTCATACTGCTGTTAAGACTTATAGTCTTGAACCAATATTGAAAAAACTTCAATATAATACCGTTGAAGGAATATCACTGCATGTCAATCAATCATTTTATATCCGGCCGGTCAAATCGATGTATACCTATAAGTTTGACTGGAACACGCAATATGGATCCAGTAATACGCATTTGAATTCTTATGCCAACCTTACTATACAGAATAAGAAACCATATCCACAATTTCAGCGGCTGGTGTTGTCCGGAGGTAAACGATTGTCGCAGTTTAATAAGGACGAGCCCATTTCTCCATTAGCCAACGAAGCTTATACATTACTTGGCAAAAGGAATTACATGAAGCTGTATGAAAATTGGTTTGGCTATGCTGGTTTTTATAATCGATACGATAATGGATTATCCTGGCAGGTATATGTAAATTATGAAAACAGGATACCGGTAGAGAACACGACTGATTTTTCATTTTTTAATAAAAGCGATTCTTTATTACCGAATCATCCGTATGAATTAGCTACTATTCCTTTCAATAAGCACCAGGCATTAGAAGCAGGACTTTCGCTGACCTGGCAACCGGGACAACGGTATATTGAATTTCCATGGGGCAAAGTGCCGCTGGGCTCATCTTATCCAACATTCCAGTTAGAATATACCAAAGGCATCAATAAATTATTTGGAAGTGATGTTGACTTTGATAAATGGAAGTTTACTGTCTTTGATGATGTGGATCTTAAACTTCGTGGTTTATTCAAATACCGGTTGAGCATTGGTGGATTTTTTAATAGTAATAAAGTTGAAATACCTGATCTGCAACATTTCAATGGTAACCGCACTATTGCCAATAAACGATACCTCAATAGTTTTCAACTGGCTCCTTATTATCAGTATAGCAATGCAGAAAA